>DASSBX010000347.1:0-4973 GCA_035698305.1 Miltoncostaeaceae bacterium
ACGACGCCATGATCGTCTGCACGCGCTCGGTGGGTGAGGGCCGGATGGCGGTGGAGGAGGTGGTGGCCGCCTCGGCGAGCGACGTGGAGCACCTGCAGCGCAGGCTGCAGCCGGCGCCGCTGCCGATGGGCACCATGCGCGCCCGTGGCCGGCCGTTCACCCTGGCGCTGGTGGGGCCCACGGGCGCGGGGAAGACCACCACCGTCGCCAAGCTCGCGGCGCACCCCCAGGCGTTCGGAGGGATGCGCGTGGGGCTCCTCACCCTCGACACCTACCGCGTGGGGGCGGTGGAGCAGCTGGGCACCTTCGCCGAGATCGTGGGGCTGCCGCTGGAGGTGGTGTACTCGCCGCGCGAGGTGGCCGAGGCGAGGAAGCGCCTGGCCTCCTGCGAGGTGATCCTGGTGGACACCCCCGGGCGGAGCCTGCGGTTGGCGCCGGGCGAGGTGGAGTGGGGCGGCGCCCTGGCGGAGCTGGCCCCCGACGAGGTGCACCTGGTGCTCCCCGCCGCCACGGCGCCCGCCGACCTGGGCGATCTGCAGCGCCGCTTCCGGCTGACGGGCGTGAACCGCGTGACGCTCACCAAGCTCGACGAGACCCGCTTCGCCGGCAACCTCGTGAACGTGCCGCTGAAGATCGGCAAGCCGCTGGCGTTCCTGTCCGACGGCACCTCGGTGCCGGGCTCCCTGGTCCCGGCCGACGCGCGCCGGGTGGCGGAGGCGCTCCTCCCGTGACCCCCGCCGGCCCGACGCTCGCCACCGCGCCCCTGCCGGGGCGCGGCGAGCGCGTGGTGCTCGACGGCCTCCCCGGCGGCCCGTGGACCACGGTGGTGGAGCGCGAGGGCGACGACGTGCTGGAGCTCGCGCCTCCCCGGCTCGGGGGCGAGCCGGTGCCGCTGCCGCTGAACCGGGCGTTCACGCTGGCGTGGACGGTCCGCGAGGTGCCGTGCGAGGCCGACGCGCAGCTGGTGAGCGGGCCGCGCCCCGGCGAGGAGGGCCGCTACGGGGCCCGCACCATCGGGCCGGCGCGGCGGATGCAGCGCCGCGGCGCCGTCCGCGTGCCCGTGAACCTGATCGTCCGCTACCGCCTGGGCGACGACGCCGACGCCGACGCGCTCGGCGCGGTCACCGAGAACCTCTCCGCCGGGGGCACGCTGCTGCGGCTCGCGTCGCCCGTCGAGGCCGGCGCCCGCCTGCAGGTCACCGTCCACTGCGGCGGCCAGGCCGGCGACCTGACGGTGGCGGCCGTCGTGGTCCGCTGCGATCGCCTGGAGGCCGGCGAGCGGCCGTGGCGGATCGCGCTGGCGTTCGACGAGCTGGCCCTCGCCGAGGAGGACCGCCTGGTGCGGTTCGTGTTCGAGCGCCAGCGCGAGCTGCGCCGGCATGACGCGGGGCTCGCCTGATGGCGAAGGGCAAGGCCGCGGCCGAGGGCGCGGCGGCGGAGCCGTCGCCGATGGACGAGTGGGTGACCCGTGCCCGAGGGATCGGCCTGGTGCTCGGCTTCCTCGTCGCGTTCCTCGTGTGCCGCGACCAGGGCTTCCCGATGGCCGACGCGATCCTGCGCGGCCTGGTGGGCGCCGCGGTGCTCTCGCTGGTGGCGTGGTGGTCGGCCCTCATGGTCATCCAGGCGCTGATGCGCGCCGCCGCCGCCCAGGCGGTGCGCGAGGCCGAGGAGGCCGCCGCCCGGTTGGCCGCCGCGCGCCAGGACGCCGACGCGGTGATGGCGCGGCGCGGCGCCCCGCCGGATGAGGCCGGCTCGTGACCGGGGCCGAGCGGATCGGCCCACCGCCGCCGCCGGCCTCCGCGGCCGCCGCGACGGCGGCGCGCGCGTCGGCCCTGCCGCGCCGGACCGCCGCCGACGCCCACGCCCCGGGACCCGGCGCGCCCGCCGCCCCGGGCGCCGGCGCCCCCGAGCCGGCGGGCGGGACGCCCGATCCCCACGGCCTGAGCGGCCGGCTGGTCGATGTCTTCGCCTGACGCCCACCGCCCCGGGTTCCTGGTGGTGCGCGCCGGCGACGACGGCACGTACGTCGGCGGGCTGATGGTCACCGACGCGTCCGGGCTGCCCATCGACTTCCGCTACACCGACCCCGTCACGCCCACCCGGCTGCAGCGCGCCCTGTACGGCAGCGTCCTCGACCGCTACCTGCGTTCCGAGGTGGTGCTCCGCACGCTGCTCGACGCGCTCGACGGGCCCCCGAGCCTGCTGCTGGTGGACGACCCCGACCTGCTCGACGAGCCCATCGACGGGTTCCCCGTCGCGCTGGTCGCCGGCTCGAAGGCCGACCCGATCGGCGCCCCGGGGACGCGCAGCGCCGAGGGGACGGGGACGTTCCTGCTGCAGGCCGGCGCCCACGGCAACCCGCTCCGGGTGAGCCTCCCGGCGGCGTCTCCGCACGAGGCGGCGGTGGTTGCGGCGCTCGTCGCGCTGGCGCCGCGGATGGACGTGCTGGAGCCCGCCGCGCGGGTGCGGGACGCCCTCGACGTGATCGTCGCGGGGGAGGCGGCCGCCTGAGCGCGCGCCGCGGCGGCTCGCCGCTGGGGGAGATCCGGCGGCTGGTGGCCCGGCTGGGCGCGTCGGGGTCCGCGCGCCGGGTGGAGCCGCCGGGCGCCGCCGTCCACGTGGTCAGGGCGCCGCATCCCGAAGCCCTCGCCCCGGCGACGGCGATCGCGACGGCGGCGCGGAGCGCCGTGGGCCCTGCGACCTCGGTCGTGGCCGTCCCGCCCCCGTCGCCGGCGCCCGTCCCGCGCGCGGCTGCGTCCGCCGTCGCCGTGCCCTCCGCGCGGGGCGCAGCCGCGCCCGCGGCGACGGCCCGGCGGTGCCCGCCCGTCAGGGGCGCCCGCGCACGCCGCGGGATCCCGCCCGCCGCACGCCTGGCCCGCCGCGAGCGCACGCCGTGGCACCTGCTGGGCCGCGACCGCCTGGCCGCCGCGTGGGAGGCGGTGCAGCGCGACCACGGCGACGGCATCGCCGACCTGCGCCTGGCCGGCGTGTACGGCCCGCTGCCGCTCGGCGCGGTGACCGTCGCGACGCTCGCCCCGGACGGCCGCCTCTGCGTCGTGCTGGGCGGTCGCCGGCCCGGCCCCACCGGTGACGTGGCCCTCGCCCGCCACGCGGCGACGGGCCGCCTGGTGCGCGCCGACGCGCCGTACCCGGTCCCGGGAGGCGCGCGCCGCCGGCTCCGCTAGGATCCCGCGGGCTCAGTGGGGTTCGGACAACCGGGGGACGGGCATGCGCGCAGTTCGCGGGGCGGTCACGATGGGGCTCGTGGCGTGCGCCGCAGCCGCGGTCCCGTCCCTGGCGGCGGCTCAGGCCCCGATCGCGCCGGTGCCGCTGCCCGCGAACCAGGTCGCGCAGGGCGTCTCCATCGCGGGGATCCCCGTCGGCGGCCAGTTCGCGTCCGATGCGCGCCAGAACGTCCTCGACAACCACGTCGCCCCGCGCCGCGCCCCGCTCGTCGTGACGTTCCGCGGCCGCAACCTGAAGGTGGAGCCGGTCAGGGCGGGCTACGTCGCCGACGTCGACTACGCCGTGAAGGTGGCGCTCATCTACGGCCGCCAGCGGCCGGTGCCCGCCGGGGGCGTGGACGTGCCGCTCAAGGAGAAGGTCAACCGCAAGAAGCTGCGGGCGATCCTGAAGGCGCGGGCGAAGCGCTACGAGGTGCCGGCCCGGGACGCGGCGGTGAGCCTCAGGGGCACGACCCCGGTGTTCCGCAAGCCGCGGATCGGCCGGGCCATCGACGTCGCGAAGGCGACCACCCGGATCGCCACCGCGATCGTCGCCCGCGACCGCGCGAGCTATCCGCTCCCGTCGCGCCGGGTCATCCCGCAGCGGACGTCGGTCGGCGCCATCGTCGTGATCGACCGGGGCAACTTCCGGCTCACCTGGTACAAGGGCAAGCGCAAGCTGAGCTTCCCGATCGCCGTCGGCCAGTCCGCCTACCCGACGCCCTCCGGCAACTTCTCGGTCATCCAGAAGCAGGTGAACCCGACGTGGTTCCCGCCGAGCTCACCGTGGGCGGAGGGGCTGGGGCCGGTGCCGCCGGGGGTGGACAACCCGCTCGGGACGCGCTGGATCGGCACGTCGGCGCCGGCGATCGGCATGCACGGCACGCCGGTCACCGGCTCCATCGGCACCCGCGCGTCGCACGGCTGCATCCGGATGTACATCCGCGACGTCGAGCGGCTCTACCCGCTCGTCCACATCGGGACCCCCGTCTACATCCGATGACGCAGGCGTCCGGGGTGCGGCGGCGAACGGGGTGACGTGAGCCTCGACGACTGGATCCTGGCCCTGCACCTGCTCACGGCGTTCTCGCTGGCGGCGGCGCTGGTGGGCTTCTGGGTGCTGATCCTGGCGGCGCGCTCCGCCGAGCGGCCGAGCGGCGCCGCGGGCTTCCTGCGGCTGTCGAAGCCGTTCGCCGCCGCGATGGGCATCGGCGCCGCCGGGACCCTGATCTTCGGTATCTGGCTGGCGATCTCGGTCGACGGCTACGAGGTGTGGGACGGCTGGATCATCGCCGCCATCGTGCTGTGGGCGGTCGCGGGCGCCGTCGGCGGCCGCGCGGGACGCGAGTTCGAGACCATCGGCGCCCGCGCGCGCGAGCTCGCCGCCGCGGGCGACGCCCCCGACGCCGGCCTGCGGACCCTCCCGCAGTTCCCGCGGGCGATGGGGCTCCACGCCGTCGCGACGGTCGCGTTCATCGTCATCCTCGTCCTCATGATCTGGAAGCCCGGTGCATAGCCTGCTCCCGACCACCGCCCTCGCGATCCGGCCCGACGACTGGAACTTCCCGCTGCTCGTCCACGTGCTGGGCGCGATGGTCCTCGTCGGCGCCCTGCTGACCTGCGTTGTGGCGATCGCGATGAGCCGCGGCGACGCCCGCCTGCTGCGGGTCGGCTGGATCTCGCTGCTGGCCATCGGCCTGCCCGGCTGGATCGCGATGCGCGCCGGGGCGGAGTGGATCTACTCCAAGG
>DASSBX010000348.1:0-5698 GCA_035698305.1 Miltoncostaeaceae bacterium
CGGTCGCCAGCGGCCCGGCGGACAGCGACCCGCCAGCCGCGGACACCCGCTCCCGCATGCCGCTGATTCCGTTGCCCTCCGCCGCCGGCACGGCGACCGGGCGGCCGGCCCCGCCGTCGTCGGAGACCTCCACGACCACCGCGTCCTCCGCGTACTCGATGGTGACCGTCGCGGTGGCGCCATCGCCGGCATGCCGGCGCACGTTGGTGAGCGCCTCCTGCACGATCCGGTACGCGGCGCGGTCGACGCCGGACGGCAGCGGCCGCCGCTCGCCGGTGACCTCGGTGATCACCCGCACCCCGCCCGCCGACGCCCGCTCGGCCAGGTCCTCCAGGTCGGCCAGCGTCGGCGCCGGGGCGCGCGGCGCGTCCTCGCCCGCGCCGCGCAGCGTCCCCAGCGTGGCGCGGACCTCGTGCAGCGCGTCGCGGCTGGCGTCGCGGATCGCGGTGAGCGACTCGCGGGCCTGCTCGGGCCGCTCGTCCATGACGTGCAGCGCCACGCCCGCCTGGACGTTGATCAGGGAGATGCTGTGCGCCAGCACGTCGTGCAGCTCGCGCGCGATCCGCAGGCGCTCCTCCTGGGCGCGCCGCTCCATCTCGTCCTCGCGGGCGGCGGCGCGGGCGGCGCGCCGCTCGAGGCGCAGCTTCACCACCTCGCCCAGCACCAGGGCGATGACGATCCACGTGAGCCCCCCGAGGAGGTCGCCGAACGTGACGTCCTCCCCGACCCCCCCGAACGCGCGGACGCAGAGCACCACCACGAGCAGCGCCGCGGCGAGCGCCCACGCGACGCGCCGGTGTCCCGACACCACCCCCGCGATCAGCGCGAGCACCAGGCTGAAGAACACCGGCCCGTACGGGTAGTCCATCGAGAACCAGACGGCGGTCACCGCGACCACCCCGACCAGCGTCACCAGCGGCCGGCGACGCCACGGCAGCAGCAGGAGCGGCCCGGCCACCAGCAGCACGATCGCCAGGGCGTCGATGCCGCGGCGGGCGTCCTGGCCCCCGGCCGCGCCGAACGACCCGGCGACGGCCACCAGCAGCAGGGGGACCACGAGCAGCAGGTCGATGCGGTGGATGCCGAGGCGGGTCACGCCAGGGACGGTAGGCCAGGCCGGCGGCGCCCGCCATCGGCGGCGGGAGGCTCCGCGCGTACTCCCGCCGGAGTACGCGGCGGCGGGGCGATGCGCCAATTGGCGCCCGTCGATTGACGCCCCCCGCCCGACGACGGGGCCGGCGGACGCCGGGAGCATCGGTGACGTTCCCCGACCCCACCGAGGAGGCCGCCATGCAACCCCCCACGACCGGATTCCTGGTCCGCGCCGCGCGCGCCGCCGTGAACCATCCGTGGCGCGTCGTCGCCGCCTGGCTGGTGGTGCTCGCCGCCGTCGTGGCCATCGCCCCCCGTTTCGCGGGCGACGGCGACGTCGACTTCTCCATGCCCGGCTCCGAGTCGGCCGCCGCGTCCGACCTGGTGGCGCAGCGCTTCCCCGGACGATCGGGCGAGTCGGTCACCGTCGTGTGGACCGCCGACGGCGGCGTCCGCGCCCCCGCCGTCCGGGCGCGGGTCGACCGCTTCGTGGACGACGCGGCGCGCGTCGACGGCATCGCCGGCGCCGAGCCCGCCCGGATCAGCCCCGACGGGGGCGTCGGCATGACCCGCCTGGACCTGCGGGACGAGTTCGCCGACGTCCCGTCCGGCCTCGGGCGCGACCTGATCGACCGGGCCGAGGCCGCGTCGGGGGACGGGCTGCGCATCGAGCTCGGCGGCGGGCCGATCCGCGACGCCGAGGGCGGCGGCAACCCCGAGATGGTGGGGATCATCGCCGCCGCGATCATCCTGCTGCTGGCCTTCGGGTCGGTGGTGGCGGCCGGGTTGCCGCTCATCACCGCCCTGGTGGGGCTCGGCATCTCGGCCCCGCTGATCGGCGTCGTGGCGCTGGCGCTGCCGGTGCCCGACTTCGCCCCGGCGGTCGCCGGGCTGCTCGGCGTGGGCGTCGGCATCGACTACGCCCTGCTCATCCTCACCCGCTACCGCGCCGCGCTCGCCGCCGGACGCGACCGCGACGCCGCGATCGCCGAGGCCGTGACCACGTCGGGCCGCAGCGTCCTGATCGCCGGCGGGACCGTGGTGATCGGCGTGCTGGGCCTGTTCCTGGTGGGCGTGTCGTTCCTGCAGGGCATCGCCGTGGCCGCGAGCCTCGCCGTGCTCGTGGTGATGGCCGCGTCGGTGACGCTGCTGCCGGCGTTCATCCGCCTGTTCGCGCGGGCGATCGACCGCCTGCGCATCCCTGGCCTGGGCCGCGCCCCCCGGCCGGGGTCGGTCACGCTGTCGGAGCGGTGGAGCCGCGTCGTGCAGCGCCGCCCGTGGGCGGCCGCCGCGGCGGGCGCCGCGATCCTGCTGGCGCTGACCCTCCCGGTCGCCGGCCTGCAGCTCGGGTTCCCCGACGAGGGCAACGACCGCGCCGGCACCACCACCCGCGAGGCCTACGACCTGGTGACCCGCGGCTTCGGCCCCGGCGCCAACGGCCCGCTGCTGGTGGCGGTCGACCTGCGCGGCGCCGACGCCCCCGCCGCCCTCGCGTCGCTGGAGCGCGGCCTGGCGGGCGCCGACGGCGTCGCGTTCACGACCCCGCCGCGCACCAACCCGGCCGGCGACGCCGCGATCGTGACCGTGATCCCCGAGACGTCCCCGCAGGACGCCGCCACCTCCGCGCTGGTGCGCGACCTGCGCGACCGGGTGGTGCCCCCGGCGGTCGCCGGGACGGGCGCCGCCGCCCACGTGGGCGGCGTGACCGCCGCCTTCATCGACCAGAGCGACACGGTCGCCGGCCGGCTGCCGCTGTTCGTGGGCGCGGTGGTGCTGCTGTCGTTCCTGCTCCTGCTGCTCGCGTTCCGCGCCCCGGTCATCGCCCTGAAGGCGGCGGTGATGAACCTGCTGTCGGTCGGCGCCGCCTACGGCGCCGTTGCGCTGGTGGCCGAGGGCGGCTGGGCCGGGCGCCTCGTCGGCATCGACACGCCCACCCCGGTGCCGCCGTTCATCCCGGTGATGATGTTCGCGATCCTGTTCGGCCTCTCGATGGACTACGAGGTGTTCCTGCTCGGCCGGGTCCGCGAGGAGTACCTGCGGACGGGTCGCACCGCGACGGCCGTCACCGCCGGCCTGGCCGCCACCGCCCGGGTCATCACCGCGGCGGCGGCGATCATGGTCGCCGTGTTCCTGTCGTTCGTGGTCGCCGACGACGTGTTCCAGAAGCTGATCGGCGTGGGGATGGCGACGGCGATCTTCGTGGACGCGACCGTCATCCGGATGGTGCTCGTGCCGTCCGTGATGCAGCTGATGGGGGGCGCCAACTGGTGGCTCCCCGGCTGGCTCGGCCGGCTGCTGCCGGCGGGGGCCGGGCGATGAGGCGCCTCTCGCCGGCCGCCCGCAAGCTCACGCTGACCGTCCACGTGGCGGCCGGCGTCGGCTGGCTCGGCGTCCACGCCGTGCTGGTGCTGCTGGCCGTCACCGGCCTGAGCACCGGCGACGACACCCTGGTGGACGCGACCTACGTGGTCGCCGGGGAGGTCGTGTGGCTGGTGTTCCCGTTCGCGGCGATCAGCCTCGCGAGCGGGGTCGTGCTGGGGCTCGGCACCGCCTGGGGCCTGGTCCGCCACGCCTGGGTCGCCGCGAAGCTGGTCATCAACGTCGCGATGCTCGCCGTGAGCGGGGCGGTGCTGAGCCGGTTCGTCGGGCAGGCCGCCGACCGGGCCCGCGACGGCGCCGCGGTCGGCGACCTGGGGCCCCGGATCCTGGTGGGCTCGACCGCCGGCCTGGTGCTGCTGGTCGTCGCTACGGCGCTGTCGGTCTACCGCCCCAGATCACGACCGCGCCTCCGAAGCTGAGGCGCCGCACGCGCAGGTTCTCCAGCCCGCCCTCCCGGTATGCGGCGAGCAGGGCGGGCATGGGGTACCGGCGGTACAGGTCGGGGACGCTCTCGTGCAGGAAGCGGCCGGCCCGCCACCAGGGGCGGCCGCCCAGCAGCAGCCCGGCGGCCGGCAGCACCGCCCCCGTGTACGCCCTCCAGGCGGCGCGCGCCGGGGCCCAGGTCGGGACGCCGAAGTCCATCGACGCGAGCGTGCCGCCCGGCTTCAGCACGCGGACGAGCTCGCGCAGCACGGCGGGCGGGTCGTCGACGTAGCGCAGCAGGTAGGTCACCGCCACGGCGTCGAACGCCGCGTCGGGGAACGGCAGGCGCTCCGCCTCGCCCTGGACCAGGGTGACCCGCTGCAGCACCCCCGCACGGGCCAGCCGCCCGCGGGCCGCGGCGAGCATGTCGGCGCTCTGGTCGAGCCCCGTGACGCGGCAGCGACGGTCGAGCACGATCCGCTCGGCGACCGCCCCCGTCCCGGTGCAGACGTCCAGCACGTGGTCGTCGGGTCCCACCGCCAGGCGGGACACGAGGTACCGGTGCCAGCGCGGCTCCTGCCCCAGGGACAGCAGGCGGGCGCGGCGCGAGTAGCCGTCACCGGCGAGGCCGGCGAACAGGTCCTGGGTCTCGGGCTTCGCCGGGGGACGGAACCCCACCGTGCGCCGGGGGCCCTAGTAGAGGGCCTGAGCCAGGCGGCGGCGGAAGCGGACGGCGAGCGGATGGTGCTCCCCGATCTGGGCGAACACCCCGAGCATCGCCGAGCGCAGGTCGTCCTTCAGGTCCGGGTCGGCTACGCGGACGGCGTCGAGGAGGTGGGTGAGGGCCTGCTCGGTGTCGCCCCGGTCGAGGCCGGCGAGGCCGGCGACCACATCCGGCTGGTCGACCGAGGCGAGCCTGGCCCGCGCCAGCAGCGCCGCCGCCCCCTGGTCGAAGGCGACCGGCTCCAGCAGCGGGACGATCTCGTCGCCGCGCCGCTCGGAGAGCAGCACCCGCGCGAGCGCGACGCGCGCGCCGACGTGCCCGGGCTCGCGCTCGACCGCCTGGCGCAGCGACGCCTCGTCGCCGGCGGCGATCAGGAGCTCGGTCTCGGAGGGCACCAGCGTGTCGAAAAACTGCTCGATCGCCGCGGGGGGCTGCAGGCCCACGAACTCGGCGACGGGGTCGCCGTCCCGGAAGCCCTTGACCAGCGGGATGCTCATCACCCGGTACAGCTGGGCGAGCTGCGGGTTCGCGTCGATGTCGACCTTCGCGAGCACCACGGCGCCGTCGCGGCGCTCCACCGCCGACTCGAGCACGGGGGCCAGCTGGCGGCACGGGCCGCACCAGGCGGCCCAGAAGTCCACGACGACCGGGACCTCGCGCGAGCGCTCGATCACGTCCGCCTGGAATGTCGCCTCGGTCACGTCCACGGTCCGCTCCTCATCCTCTCGGTCGTCCTCGACCGAGGGTACCGGAGGGTCCCGGTCCTACGCCGCGGTGCGGAGCGCCGGCCCCCGGGCCGCCAGCTCGGCCGCCGTGGGCGGCAGGCACAGCGAGCACGGCGACCAGTGCGCGGAGAGGTAGCGCCACGGGCCGTGGATCACGTCCCGGACGCCGACGTCGCCACGGCGGGGCGCCTCGGCGCACTCCATGCGGTGGTAGCGGCCCCAGCCGCCGGCGCTCAGATGCGCCACGCAGCCGGTCTCGGCGGCCTCGGGCCGCCCGGGTGGATCGGTGTGCATGTGTCCCCACCTCCGGGGATTCCGCGGCCCCTGCCGCGATTCCGTCACTCGTCGTCGCCTT
>DASSBX010000349.1:0-2600 GCA_035698305.1 Miltoncostaeaceae bacterium
CCGCTGGCTCGAGGTGCTCTGCGCCGCGGCGGCGCGCGCCGAGCCGGCGACCAGCGCCGGCCTCTGCCACGGAGCCGCCGGCCTCGCCCACATCTACAACCGCGTCCACCAGGCGACCGCCCTCGACTGGGCGCGCGAGGCCGCGCTGGCCCGGTTCGCCGAGCTCGAGGCCGCGCTCGCCGACCCCGCCGTGCTGGCCGACCGCGACGCCGTCGCCGCCCGCGGCGAGGAGCACCGCGGCCTGCAGGAGGAGCTCGCCTGGCTCATGCGCGAGTGGGAGCGGGCGGCGGAGTCGGCGGGGGTCTAGGCGCCCGAGGCCACCGCGGGCCGGCGGTCGTAGAGGTACCGTGACCAGGCGTACCCCGCGGCGGCGATGGCGAGGCACCAGGCCACGGCGGCCGGGCCGGAGGCGCCGGCGCTCCCGCCGTCGAGCAGCGCCCGCAGCGTGTCGGTGATCGGCGTGAACGGCTGGTGCTCGGCGAACCAGCCCAGCCCGGCGGGCATCGAGTCGGTCGGGACGAACGCGCTGCTGACGAACGGCAGCAGGATCAGCACCATGGGCAGGTTGCTGGCCGTCTCGACGCTCTTCGCCACCAGGCCGAGGGCGACCGACAGCCAGATCAGCGCGAGCGACACCAGGACCAGCAGGCCGCATGCCGCGACCCAGTCCAGCGGGCCCGCCGACGGGTCCCAGCCGATCAGCAGCGCCACGGCGATCGCGACGGCGATGCTCGCCACGGCCAGCAGCAGCGTTCCCAGGACGTGCCCGGCGAGCACCGCGGGCCGCCAGATGCGCATGGTCTTGAAGCGCCCGATGATGCCCTCGGTCATGTCCTTCGCCACCGAGATCGCGACGATCTGGGCGGCGCCGGCGACCGCGAACAGCAGCACCCCCGGGGCCAGGAAGTCGATGTAGGCGTCGCGCCCGCCGCCGGGCACGATACCGTCGCCCAGCGTCGCCCCGAACACGTAGGCGAACAGCAGCAGGAACACGACCGGCATCAGGATCGGGAACAGCGAGAGACCCGGGTAGCGCTGCAGGTGGCGCAGGTTGCGGCGCAGCATGGTCGCCGAGTCGCGAGCCGCGTGGGAGCCGGTCATCGGGTCACCTCCAGGAACACGTCGTCGAGGTCGGGGGTGCGCACCGCCAAGGCGACCACGTCGAGGTCGGCGTCGTCCAGGGCGCGCAGCACCGCGCGCAGGGTGGCGACGTTGCCGTCGGTCGGGATCCGGAGGGCCGGGTCGTCGCCGTCAGCGTCGGGCCGTCCCAGGGCGCGCGCCGCCGCCGACCGCGTCGCGGCGTCCGCGAAGCGCAGGTCGATGCGCCCGCCGGGTAGGCGTGCCTTCAGCTCCTCGGCGCGCCCCTGCGCCACCAGCCGCCCGCCGTCGAGGATGGCGACGCGGTCGGCGAGGTGGTCGGCCTCGTCCAGGTGCTGGGTGGTCAGGAACACGGTGGTGCCGTCGCGGACGAGGCCGCGGACGATCTCCCACACGGCCCTGCGGCTCCGCGGGTCGAGGCCCGTGGTGGGTTCGTCCAGGAAGATCACCTCGGGCGCGCCGACCAGCGTCATCGCCAGGTCGAGCCGGCGCCGCATGCCGCCCGAGTAGGTCATCGCCAGGCGGTCGGCGGCGGCGCCGAGGTCGAGGCGATCGAGCAGGTCGTCGATGCGGCCGCGCTCGGCGCGCGCCATGTGGTGGAGGTCCGCCATCAGCGCCAGGTTCTCGCGCCCCGTGAGCAGGTCGTCGACGGCCGAGAACTGCCCGGTCACCCCGATGGCCTCGCGGACGGCGTCGGGCTCGCGCCGGAGGTCGCGGCCGGCGACGCGGATCTCGCCGGCGTCCGGGGCGGCGAGGGTTGCGAGGATGCGGACCATCGTGGTCTTGCCGGCGCCGTTCGGCCCGAGGAGCGCGAAGACGGTGCCCCGCGCCACCTCGAGGTCGACGCCGTCCAGCACGACGTGGTCGCCGAACGATTTGCGCACGCCCACGGCGCTGATCGCCGGGACGGCGGTCGGGACGGTCATGACGGTTCCTCCTACGAGGGCAGGTCGCCCGACGCGCGCAGGGCGGCGTGGTGGTCCTCCCACTCCTGACGCAGCGCCTGGATGCGGTCGGCCAGGAAATCGGCCAGCGCCGCCATCTCCAGCAGATCGGCCCGGCGCTCCGGCGGGGCGTCGGCCAGGACCTCGAGGCCCTCCCGCGCCAGGGCGCCCAGCTCCCGGAACTCCGAGACGTCGAACCCCTGGTCCTCGGCGCCGGCGACGTCCACGCGCACGCGGTCCATCCGCTCACCGGCGGCGCGGGAGCGCCGGACGCTCCCCGTGGTGCGCTCCAGCACGTCCAGCGCGCCCGTCACGGCGCTGCGGCTCGCCAGGAGCGCCTCGCTGAGCTCGGCGATCGACTGCTCGCGCGGCTCGCACACCAGCAGGTAGCCGAGGACGCGGCCGACCATGGGCGGGAACCCGTAGCGGCGGGCGTAGAGGCGCGCGGCGTGGTCGGCGAAGGTGATCTGCTCGTCCGATGGCATGGGACGACTCTACACCGATATCTGAGATCACACAAATCAGTGTCATCTCGGTTGGGGACGTCCTACGGTCCCG
>DASSBX010000350.1:0-8944 GCA_035698305.1 Miltoncostaeaceae bacterium
CGCCCGCGCGCGGCTCCTGACGCGACCGCCCCTCGGGCGGACCCCGCCGGCCCCGGTCAGTCGCTCCGCGCGCGGCCGCCGTTGCGGCGCGCCGTCGCGTCGCCCAGCTGGTCGGGGCGCGGATCGCCGACCCCGCCGTCCCGTGCATCCGGGTCGCCCGCCCGCAGCGCCCCCGGGATCCCCTTGATCAGCTCCCAGGGGTTGCGCCTCAGGTTGAACCGCACCCCGACCGGGGGGTGAGGACGCCGGGCGCCGCCGCGGGCGTCGTAGATCTCGCGGTACACCGCCTCGATCCGGGAGGCGACCGACGTCCACGCGTACCGCTCCTCCGTGAGCTCCCGGCCACGGCGACCCCACTCGTCGCGCTTCGCCGGGTCGTCCAGCAGCTCGCCGATCCCCGCCGCCAGGCTCCGCGGGTCGTGCGGCGTGTGGAAGCGCCCCGGCATCCCGTCGCGGATCACCTGGTTGAACCCGATGTTGTCGGCGCACACCACCGGCGTGCCGCTCGCCAGGGCCTCCAGCAGCACCACCCCGAACGACGCGATCGTGCAGGGCGCGGCGAACACGTCCGCCTCCCGGTACAGCCGCGGCCGCTCCTTGTCCTGCTCGCCCAGCCACTCGATCCGGTCGGCGATGCCGAGCTCCGCGGCCTGCTCGTGCCCCGCGTCCCGCCCGGACCCGTCGCCCACCACCTGCACCACGAACTCGCGTCCCTCGTCGGCCAGGATCCGCGCCGCGTCCAGCAACGTCCGCAGGTCGTTGCGGGGGTCGAGCCGGCCGACGAACAGGATCCGGGGCGGCCCCGGCGGGCGCCCTCCCTCCGGCAGCGGCCGGTACAGCTCGGTGTCCACCCCGTTCGGGATGATCTGGAACGGCTGGTCGCGGAAGTACGGCCGCAGGGCCGTGATGCACGCCTCCGACACCACGATCATCCGGTCCGTCCGGTGGACGGTGCTGCGGACGTAGGCGAACAGGTAGCGGTATCCCCAGTGGCCGCCCTCGAAGTACGTGTGGAACGTCCCCACGTTCACCGGCCCCGTCGCGACGCGCAGCGCCCACAGGCAGATGCTCGGATGCGCCATCCCCTGGGAGTGGACGACGTCCATACCCTCCAGCGCCTTCGCCACACGCGCCTTCAGCCCGATCCCCACCGCGCAGCGCGCCACCGACCCGTTGCCGCGGACCGGCATCGAGATGCCCAGCCGCACCGTCCGGTAGCCGTGCTCGCGGAGGTTCTCGGCGTCCGTCTCCCGGGCGCGGCGCCGCAGCCGGAACGGCGCGTTCGCGGTGACCACCGTCACCTCGTGGCCCATCCGGACCAGCTGCAGGCTCAGGTTGTGGACGTGCTCCGGGACGCCCCCCAGCACCGGGTGGGCGTACTCCGTGACCATCGCGATCCTCACCCTGTCCGCCGCCTCCAGTCCCACGGCATCGGCAGGCCGCCGGAGAGGCGCCACGCGAGGAACAGGCCCAGGAGCACCGCGCCCGCGCCGCCGACGCCGTCGAGCCACCAGTGGTTGGCGGTCGCCATCACCACGAACAGCATCCCCGCAGGCCACAGGAACGCCAGCCACCGCCACCGCGACCCGCGGTTGAGCCAGA
Source organism: Miltoncostaeaceae bacterium (assembly GCA_035698305.1). Taxonomy (GTDB): domain Bacteria; phylum Actinomycetota; class Thermoleophilia; order Miltoncostaeales; family Miltoncostaeaceae; genus Miltoncostaea. The sequence continues at coordinate 1,603 of DASSBX010000350.1, forward strand.
AGATCGTGAGCGCGAACAGCAGCGTGTAGCCCACGTGCATCGACGGCATCGCGGCGAACTCGTTGCGGAACGGCTGGAACCACGACAGCGTGCCGCCCAGCTCCAGCGACTCCTTCGTCGGGTCCGCGAGCCCCAGCCCGGACAGGCGCGGAGGGGCGAGCGGGAAGAGCCAGTAGCCCACCACCGCCAGTGCGTTCGTGATCCAGAACCAGTTGCGGAACATCGCGAAGTTGTCGCGCCTGCGGAACCAGACCCAGAAGAACATGACCGCGAAGCCGGTGGTGTGGGCCAGGGTGTAGATCCACGTCGTCGTGAACTCGAGCGCCCCGATGCCCTGCACCCAGTGGTGGATGTCGGGCTCCCAGAACGCGCCGAGCGAGCGCTCCACGTCGACCACGTCGTGGGCGTGCCCGAGGGCGCGCTCGAAGTTCTCGGTCGCCACGAGGTCCCGCAACCACTCGTAGGCGGCCATAAGGACGAAGAAGAGCACCAGCTCGGCGCCGATCGGCCATCTGGCCGTCCAGGCGCGGGCGAGCGGCGAGGGCGGTGCCGCGACGGTCACGGCGGGCGAGGCTAGCACGGTGGATCCCGTGTCCCCGCGGCTTACGTCCCGCACCGGAAACGCCGATGCCCTTTGCTATCTTCGGCCCTCCTCAGCCGCCCCTGCCCGCTCACCGGCGGCACCCTCCCGGAAGGTCTCGCTCCCGCATGGGAATCCTGCTCCCGATCTACATCCTGGTCTTCATCGGGCTGATCTACCTCGTGGGCGTCCGCCCGCAGCAGAAGCGCCGCAAGGAACTCGAGTCGATCATGTCCCGCCTGAAGCCTGGTGACGACATCGTCACCGTCTCCGGCATCTACGGCACCATCACCGAGGTCGAGGACGGCGACACCGTCCTGCTCGAGGTGGCCGAGGACATCGACATCCGCATCGCGAAAGGCTCCATCGCCCGGGTCGTGACCCCGTCTGCCGCGACCGCCGAGGCGTCCGCGACCGGCGAGGCCTGAGGCCCCCGGCCGCAACCGCCAGTGAGGCGCCCGCTCCTCCTCATCGCGGTCATCGTCGGCCTGCTGGCCGCGTCGATCGTCGCCATCGCGGTCCGCCCCGCGGTGCTCGGCCTCGACCTGCAGGGCGGCGTCGAGGTGGTGCTCGAGGGCCGCGCCACCGAGACCAGCCAGGTCACCCCGGAGGCGATCGACCGCTCCGTCGAGATCATCCGGAGCCGCGTCGACTCGTTCGGCGTCGCCGAACCCGAGATCCAGACCCAGGGCGACAACCAGATCGTGGTCGCGCTGCCGGGTGCGGACAACCCGGAGCAGGTCGTGAACGACCTGATCCAGCCGGCGCAACTCGTCTTCATCAACTTCGAGCGCAACGTCGTCGACCCCGAGCCGTCCAGCAGCCTGTGGGACGCGGTGCAGCTCGCGAAGAAGACGAAGCCCGAGTCGTCGCGCGGCCTGCCGACCTACTACGCGTTCGACCGGAAGACGCACGAGCCGGTCCCCGACATCCCGCCCGCGAACACGATGCAGGACCTGAAGGAGAGCTTCCCGAACGACACGATCCCGGACGACGTCATCGTCCAGACCGTGCCGAAGGGGCTGTTCATCGCGGCCCAGGAGGACCAGCGCCTCCAGACCCGCAACGTCGGCACGCAGACCACCTACCTCGTCTTCCAGAACAACCCGGGCCTGACGGGCGCCGACATCACCGAGGCGCGGTCCACGATCCAGACCGGCGGGCTCGGCAGCCGCGAGCGCGTGGTCACCCTGCAGTTCACGGGGGAGGGCCGGCAGAAGTTCGCGGACATCACCCGCCAGCTCGCCCAGGACGGCGCGCTGCGGGGCGAGCTGCAGCGGTTCACGATCATCCTCGACGGAACGATCGTCTCCAGCCCGACGGTCGATTACAACGACTACCCCAACGGCATCGACGGCCGCGGCGGCGCCGAGATCAACGGCGACTTCTCGCAGGGCGAGGCCGAGACCCTCGCCAAGCAGATCAACTCCGGCGCCCTGCCGATCGACCTGGAGGTCATCAGCCAGAAGCAGGTGTCGGCGACCCTGGGGAAGGAGTCGCTCCGCGAGGGCCTCATCGCCGGCGTGATCGGCCTGGTTCTGGTGATGCTCTTCCTGATCGTCTACTACCGCTTCCTGGGCGTCATCGCGGCCCTGGCGCTCATGGTCTACGGGATCTTCCTGTACGCGGTGACGGTGCTGGTGCCCATCACGCTGACGCTGCCGGGCATCGCGGGAATCATCCTCACGATCGGCGTGGCGTCCGACGCCAACGTCGTCATCTTCGAACGCGTGCGCGAGGAGGCGCGGGCCGGCAAATCGCCGCGCGCCGCGGTCCTCGCCGGCTACAAGAAGGGCATCACGGCGATCATCGACGCCAACGTCGTGACGCTGGCGACGGCCCTGATCCTGTTCCTGTTCGCCACCGCGGGCGTCAAGGGCTTCGCCTTCACGCTGTTCGTCGGCACGCTGCTGTCGCTCTTCACCGCGGTCGTCGCGACCCGCGCCGCGTTCAACGTCCTGGCCGAGACGCGCTTCCTGCGCGACGACCGCTACCTGGGCCTCCACCAGCGGGAGATCCGCTGGAAGATGGACTTCGTCGGCAAGTGGAAGCTGTGGATGGCGATCACGATCGTCCCGATGATCATCGGGGCGTTCTGGATCGGGATCCACGGCCTCAACATGGGCCTCGACTTCGAGAGCGGCACCCGGATCACCACGAGCTTCGAGCACCAGCCGTCGGAGCAGCAGGTCCGCGACCTCTTCTCCGACCTCGGGTTCTCCGACGCGAAGATCCAGAGCACCACCGAGAACATCGACGGCGAGGACGTCAAGGGCTTCCAGATGCAGACGGAGACCCTGCAGCCGCCGCAGCAGCAGGAGCTCAAGCGCGCCCTGGACGAGAAGTTCGGGGTGGTCGAGGAGAGCTACCAGCTGGAGCTGGTGGGCCCGACGTTCGGCGAGCAGATCATCCGGAACGCCATCTGGGCGATCCTGCTCAGCTTCGCCGTGATCGTCGTCTACCTGACGATCCGGTTCGAGTACAAGCTCGCGATCCCGGCGCTGCTCACGGTCGTCCACGACGTCTGGCTGTCGATCTCCATCTACTCCTTCACGGGGCGGGAGGTGACGAGCGCGACCGTCGCGGCGCTGCTGACGATCCTCGGATACTCGCTGTACGACGTGGTGATCGTGTTCGACCGCATCCGGGAGAACACACCGCTCATGCGGCGCTCGACGTACCGCGAGATCGTGAACGTGTCGGTGCACGAGACCCTGACGCGGTCGCTCATCACGATGGTCACGACGCTGCTCCCGCTCACGGTCCTCTACTTCTTCGGCGGGGACACGCTCAAGGACTTCGCGTTCGCGCTGATCGTCGGCATCCTCTCCGGCGGCCTGTCGTCGATCGCCATCGCGGCGCCGCTGGCGGCCCTGTGGAAGGAACGGGAGCCCGAGAACAAGCGCCGCTCCACCAAGATCGAGCGCCGCCGCGCCGCCGCGATCACCACCGACTCCGACGTGGTCGACAACGCGGCCCTCGCACGCGCCGAGGCGGCCCTGGACGCCGAGCTGCGGGCGGAGACGGGCCTGGACGCGCCCGACGACGAGGACGAGTTCGAGGAGTACGAGGACGAGCCCGCGCAGCTCGAGGCCGGCGAGGAGGCCGAGCCCGGGATGGAGCCCGAGCCCGAGGACGGGATGGAGCCCGAGCCCGAGCCGGAAACCGAGCCGGACGACGCCGTCGTGGCCGAGCCCGAGGTCGAGCCCGAGCCCGACGAGGAGCCCGTGGCCGCGGCCGACGGCGCGAACGGCGCCGACGGGTCCTCCGACGACGACGCGCAGGAGGTCGAGGCAGCGGGGGCGAAGGAGCCCGGTAACGGGACCCGCAGGGCGCGACCGGACCCGAACCGCCAGCGACGGCACCGTCAGGTGCAGAGGAAGCGACGCAGATGACGACGGTACGCGAGGGCCTCGAGCAGGCCGTGCTCCTGTCAATCGGGGCGGCATACCTCACGCGCGAACGTGCGGAGGCCGCTGCGGCCGAGTTGGTCCGCAAGGGCCAGGCGACCGGCGAGGACGGCGCCGCCGTCGTCGAGCGGCTGATGGCGCGGGTCCGCGGCGAGGGCACCCCCGGCGCCGGCCTGGTCGGCAGGCTGGAGGGCGGCGTGCAGGGCGTGCTGCGCGAGTTCGGCGTGGTCACGCGGGCGGAGCTGGAGGACGTGCAGCTGCGGCTGATGGAGCTGGAGCACCGCCTCGGCCTGCTGGAGCGCGGCACCGGGGACGGCACGGCCCGTTAAAGGGCGGCCCGCGCCGCCCGATATCGAGGGGGACGGGCCCGCGCGGGTCCGCGCGCGCCATCACGGCGCCGGGTGGAACGGAGGCCCCTCGTGCGTAGCCGACTCGTCATACCCGCGGCCATCCTGGTCGCGGTGGCCTATGTGAAGGGCCGTCAGGACGGGCGGCCCATCACGTCCGCCGCCCGCCCCGTGGCGCCGCCGGCGGATCCCGCCCCCGGGCCGACGCACGCGAGCATCCTGCGCGCCGAGGCGGAGGCCGCGGACGCCTGGGAGGTGGGCCTCGACGAGCACGCCGACGCGGGCCTCGCCGTCGCCGAGGCCGCCGCCGCGCTGGCGGAGGCCCCCGTCGCCGAGCGGGCTCCCGCCGCGGAGGCGGTGTCCCCGCAGCCGCTGTGGATCCCTGATCTCGACGTCGTGCCGCCGCCGGAGGCGCCGCCGCCGGTGACCGTGTCCCCGGTCCCCGCGTGGGAGCCCGACCCGCTCACCCTGGCCGAATGGCTCGGCACCCCCGCCGGCGCCGCGCCGCGCGTGGTGGCCTCAGGGCGCTTCGTGCTGGGCGGCTGGGCCGTCCAGGCCGGCCACATGGCGGTCTGCGGCGTGACGTTCCCGTCGCGGGTCGCGGGCGACGTCGAGGCCGCGCGGATCCGGCTGGTGCCGGACGCCCTGCGCAACGTGTCCGCCGCCGGCCTCGTGGTCCTCGGCGACGCCGGCTTCGCGCCGGACGGCGAGGGGTTCACGCTGATGGTCGCCGCCGTCGGCCCCGGCGCGTTCGCGGCGTCGGGACGCTACGAGCTGATCGCCGGATCCGCCGGCTGAGCCGGATCCGGACTCAACCATCGGCCGCCGCGGCCGATAGGCACACCAGGCCGCGCCGCGGCCGTCAGCCCGATCGCGCCGTCGATGACGGCGCGCTGCCGCAACGCCAAGGAGGCCGCGGGACATGTCCCTGATGAACATCGCCATCATCGGTGGCGTCGTTCTGCTCGTGCTGCTGCTCGTCAAGATGCAGCGTGAGAAGGGCGCCGAGAAGGCGCCGAGGTCGGCGAGGTCGCCGAAGGGCGGGAAGGGTCGCGGTCGCGGTCGCCGCAAGGACCGCAACGCCCCGCCGGCCCCGCCGGAGCCGATGCCGCTGGCCGCGGCTGCGGACGCGGTGTCGCCCATCGACGAGCCGCAGACCCCGAGCTGGGCCGAGGAGCCCGGCCAGGACGAGTGGCCGCCCGCGCCCGCGCAGGAGCCCGCCGCCTGGCCGCCCGCGGCGGAGGAGCCGGCCGCCGAGCCGTTCCCCGCCGGGCCGTTCGCCTCCGAGCCGCACGCCGAGGGGCCTCCCGCCGCCGAGGCGCCCGTGCAGGACCCGGCGCCCGCCGCCCCCGCGGCGGAGGAGCCCGTCCCCGCGTACGCGGCCGGCCCCGCCTGGCCGGAGGACGAGATCGTGACCGACCCGGGGTGGCCGCTGCCGGGCGAGGTGGACGGCGGCTGGTCGGGCGCCGCCGCCGAGCCCGTCGCCGCCGCCGCCGGTGCGGCGTGGGTCGAGCAGGCCGCCGCCGCCGCGCCGGCGGAGGAGGTCGACTGGCTCGGCTCCGAGACGGCCGCCGAGGAGGAGATCCCGAAGTGGACCCCGCCGGCCGGCGAGGAGGCGCCCGCGTGGCAGCCGCCCGCCGACGACGTGCCCGAGTGGGAGGCCGCCCGGCAGGAGGTCCCGGAGTGGGAGGCCCCCGACGCGCCGGTCGCCGGGGATCCGGTCGCCCAGGAGCCCACCGATGCCCCCGCCGACGCGCCGGCCGGCTGGGAGGCCGGTCCCGAGATCCCCTCGTGGGAGCCGGCCGCGGTCGAGGCCGAGCAGCCGACCGGCGAGTTCGCCGCCCGGCGGCCCGTGTTCGAGGAGCCCGTCGCGCCGGTCGAGGAGCCCGTCTTCGACGAGCCGGTCTTCGCGGAGCCCGTGTTCGACGAGCCGGCCTTCATCGAGCCGGTCGTCGAGGCGCCCGCGTTCGACGAGCCGGTCTTCCAGGAGCCCGTCGCCGAGGCGCCGCTGTTCGAGGAGCCGGCCGTCGACGAGTCCCTGTTCGAGGCACCCGTGTTCGAGAAGCCGGCGTTCGAGGAGCCGGTCGCCGAGGCGCCCGCGTTCGCCGAGCCGGTGTTCGCCGAGCCGGTCGTCGAGGCGCCGGTGTTCGCGGCCGAGACCGTCGCGTCCGCAGCCGAGACGCGCGTCGTGGCCGAGGCCGCCCCCGCCGTGGAGCAGGAGGAGGCGGGCGAGCCCGTCGCCTGGTGGGACGAGGAGGACCCTGCGGACCCCGCCGGCCCGCCGGCGGAGGTGTCGTCGGGCCGCTGGGCCCTCGGCGGGTTCGCGGCGCAGCCGGGCCAGCACGCGCTCGGCGGCGTCCAGTTCCGCGAGGAGCTGCCCGAGGCGCCGACCGGCTGGGCCCTGGCCCCGGCCCTCGACGCCGGCCCCGGCACCCTGGTGCTGGTGATCGACGGCGCCATCAACAGCGACGGCGAGGGAGTCGAGGTCGTGACCGACCCGGGCTTCGCGCCGACGCCCCAGGGCTTCACCGTCCGCGTCGCCGCGACGGCCTCCGGGCCGTTCGCCGCGAGCGGCACGTACCACGTCCTCTGATCGCTGACGTCGCGCCGGGCGTGGCGGCCGCCGCATCCGCGGCGGCTGCTACGTTCGGCCGATGGCACGGGGCGAGCGGCGTCAGAACCTTGCGCGCCTGGGGGAGATCGCCCAGGTGGCGGCGCGTCATGGCTTCGGCTACGCCTTCGGGCGCGGCGAGGGCCCGGCCGACGAGCTGAACGGCGCGTCGGGCCGCAACCGCGGCCGGCGCATGCGGGAGATGCTCGACGAGCTGGGGCCGACGTTCGTCAAGTTCGGCCAGCTGCTGTCCACCCGCCCGGACGTGGTGCCCCCCGACATCCTGGCCGAGCTCCGCGGCCTCCAGGACGACGCCCATCCCGAGCCGGTCGACCGGATCCGGGCGGTGGTGGAGGCCGAGCTGGGCCTCACGATCGAGCAGATCTTCCTGGAG
>DASSBX010000351.1:0-7355 GCA_035698305.1 Miltoncostaeaceae bacterium
GGCGTCGGACTTGTAGCCGATCAGGGTTCGCCCGCCGTCGGCGTAGCGGACCTGCCAGTAGCCGAGGTTCGCCCCCATGAAGGCGAGGTTCTGGCCACCGTCGCGGGCGGCTTCGAGGGCGTCGCGATGCTCCTTGCTCCAGTACTCGCCGTGGCCCATGGTCATGACGACCCTGTGGCCGGCGAGGATCCCGGGACGGGAGGAGACGTCCCAGTCGGAGACGTACGACACGTCGAGGCCCTCGCGCTCGAGGAAGCGGACCATCGGGTACTCGTCGTAGCGCCAGTTCTGGATCTCGACGCCCTCCGCCCAGGGCTTCTCGAACGAGACCTGGGATGCGCGGACCCCGTCGACGCTGTGGTTGTCGTACAGGGACTTGCCGCCCCACCCGTTGTACGCCGCCCAGGTGTTGACCGGGACGATCACCACGACCTTCGACCGGTTCGGGGTCGCGGAGCGGATCACGAACGGCAGCCGCCGCACCATCCCCTCGGCCGGCCCGGACGTGATCCGCAGCGCCGCCATGTAGGTCCCGCTCGGCCAACCGGCGGGGACGGTGAGCGAGTCGGTGGTGGACCACTCGGGGCGGACCATCCCGGTCGACGCGTCCGGGGCGGGCGGGAGCGGCTGGGTGACGCCCGCCTGGTCGCCGGAGCAGGACGGCAGGCACGCCATGAGCCGGGCGCCGTCGCCGTCGTACCAGCCGAGGCGGTAGACCTCGACGCGGTAGCGCAGTCCCGGCGCCGTCCCGACGTGCAGGTCCATGCGATCGCCGGGGGCGGCGCTGAGCGGCCAGATCCACCCGTCGATGCTGGTGACGCGGCCGGCGAACTGGTCGGCGGCCGACCCGGTGGGCGCGGTGGGCATGTACCAGTCGGGGGTCCCCGGGAGGGTGTTCTCCGTGGGGACCGCCCCGCCGTCGGCGTGAGCCACCGCGGGTGAGGCGAGCATCGCGAGGGCGGCGAGCACGGTGACCGCCGCGATCGCGACCCACCGCTGTCCGAGCGTGATTCGAGTGTGCATGGCCCACCTCCAGGCGCGTCCGTGGCGAAGGTGGGCGAGCGACGCCGGACCGACGAAGACGCCATCCATGGAACCTCGGCGGGCCCGTGCGGTGACCGGACGTACGGGGGGTCGGGTGCCGCTCGTGAGGATGGTGTCCCCGCGGGGGCCGGGCCGGGACAACTGGCCGTCCGGATGGACGGCGCCGCGTCAGACCGGGTCCGGCTCCCCCTCGCGATCCCGCTCCGGCTCCGCATCGGCCTGCGGTCCGGGGTCGCCCTGCGCGCCCCGCTCCTGCTCGTGCTCGGCGAGGGCGATGGCGCAGAGCGCGGCGACCACGAGGGCGCCGATGGCGACCGACTTGCGGCCGATGCCGCCGGCGAGGCGCTCCTCCAGGATCACGATCCCGAGGATCGAGGCGACGACCGGGTTGGCGAGCGAGGTCGTCGCGACCGCCGGGGCGAGCTGGCCGGTGGCGAGGGCGCCCTGCTGGATGAGGAACGCCGCGACCCCCATCCCGACGAGCGCCCAGGCGCGCCAGTCGCCGAGCGCGACGGACAGCCCCTCGTCGAGCTCCTCCACCACCGGCTTCGCGAGCGACGCGGACATGCCGAAGAGCAGCCCCGCCGCCGTCCCGAGCGCCGCGGCGCGGCGTGGGGGCCGGGCCCGCCGGCCCGCGAGCAGCACGACCGCCGCGAGGGCGATGACGACGGCGCTGCTGACCGCCCACTGCCAGTCGGGGGCGTCGTCGACCCCGGCGGCGGGGTCGCCGACGACGATGAAGGTGGCGAGGGCGGCGACCACCCCCGCGGCGGCGGCCCAGTCGCGGCGCGTGACGACCTGGTGGGTGAGCACCACGCCGAGGGGCAGCGCGAACACGATGGTGCTGACCAGGAGGGGCTGGATGATCACGAGCCGCCCCCGGTCGAGGGCGGCGCCCTGCACCGCATACCCGCAGAGCAGCGCGGTCGATCCGAGCAGCCACGGCGGGCTGCGGAGCAGGTTCAGGAAGAACCCGACGCTCATCCCGCCGGCGCCGTCCTTCACGGCGCCCTTCTGCTGGAGCACCGCGGCGAGCGCGAACAGGAACGCCGCGACGATCGCGAGAGCGTCGGCCACGACCGCGAGGCTATCCGCGGCCGGGGGGCGGCGGCATCATCCGATCGGGGCGAAACGGTGCGCGCGGCGCCGCGACGGGCCGCGCCGCGCCCGGGGCGGCTCAGCCGCTGCCGATCACCTGACCGTCGCCCGTCGGGGAGGCCCTCCCGGCCGCCCGTCAGGCGGCCGGGGCGCCGCGAGCGGCCGGGCGGTCCCTACTTCGCCGCGGCCAGCTTCGTCGGGGCCGGGGTCTCCTCCGGCTCCAGGATCTCCCCCGTCTCGGGGTCGAACGCCGGCCCGCCGGCCGCGGGGCCGCCGCCGACGCCGGCGTCGGCGCGGATCTGCGCCTCGAGGCGCTCGGCGATGTCCCGGTTCTCCTTCAGGAACGCCCGGGCCGCGTGGCGGCCCTGGCCGAGCCGCTCGTCGCCGAACGAGAAGTACGCGCCGCTCTTCTGGACCATCCCCCGCTCGACGCCGAGGTCGAGCAGGTTGCCCTCGTGGGAGATCCCCTCGCCGTAGATGATGTCGAACTCCGCCTGGCGGAACGGCGGCGCCACCTTGTTCTTCACGACCTTCACGCGGGCGCGGTTGCCGACCGCCTCCGAGCCGTCCTTGAGGGTCTCGATGCGGCGGATGTCGAGCCGGACGGACGCGTAGAACTTGAGCGCCCGGCCACCGGGGGTGGTCTCCGGCGAGCCGAACATCACGCCGATCTTCTCGCGCAACTGGTTGGTGAAGATGCAGATGGTGCCGGCGCGGTTCAGGTTGCCGGCGAGCTTGCGCAGCGCCTGCGACATGAGGCGGGCCTGGAGGCCGACGTGGGTGTCCCCCATCTCCCCCTCGATCTCCGCCTTCGGGACGAGCGCGGCGACCGAGTCGATCGCGACGACGTCGAGCGCGGCGGAGCGGACGAGCAGGTCGGCGATCTCGAGCGCCTGCTCGCCGTGGTCGGGCTGGGAGACCAGGAGCTCGTCGACGTCCACGCCGATCTTCTTGGCGTAGGTGGGGTCCATCGAGTGCTCGGCGTCGATGAACGCGCACAGGCCGCCCCGCTTCTGGGCCTGGGCGATGAGGTGGTACAGGAGGGTCGTCTTGCCGGAGCTCTCCGGGCCGTACACCTCGACGATGCGTCCGCGGGGGATCCCACCGATCCCGAGCGCGATGTCCAGCGCCAGCGAGCCGGTCGGCACGGCCGCCACCTCGTTCATGGCGGTGTCGCCCATCCGCATGATGGAGCCCTTGCCGAACTGCCGCTCGATCTGCGCGACGGCCGAGCCGAGCGCCTCGTGCTTCTCCACGGAGGGCCTCCCCCTCGAATGTTCCGGACATGCCCCGGACCCTCGGCGGGACCCGTCAGGCGACTACCGGGGATGATAGATCGGGGGTCGGCCGGAATGCGAACACGTGTTCCATGCGATCGCGCCGGGGTCGTGCCGCGGGCGTCCCTGCGGGGGTCACACCGGTGTCAGACGGGGGCGCCCGCCGCGAGGCTCCGCCGCAGCAGATGCAGGGCCGCGGCGACGGACCGCTCGCGGATCGTCTGACGGTCGCCGCCGCGCCGGTGCTCCACATGGCCGACCGCCCCGCCGGGCCCCGCGATCCCGATGTACACGAGCCCCACGGGCTTCTCGGCGGTCCCGCCGCCCGGCCCCGCGATCCCCGTGACCGACAGGGCCCAGTCGCTCCCGAGCGCCGCCCGGGCGCCGCGCGCCATCGCCTCGGCGCACTCGGCCGACACCGCGCCGCGCGACCGGATGATCTCCCGATCGACCCCGAGCAGGGCGACCTTGGCGTCGTCCGAGTAGGTGATCAGGCCGCCGAGCACGTACGCCGACGACCCCGGCCGCTCGGTGAGCCGCGCGCCCAGCAGCCCGCCGGTGCACGACTCCGCCACCGCCACCGTCATCCCCGCCGCCACCAGCGCCTCGGCGACCACGTCGTCCACCGTGCGCCCGTCGTGGCTGAACAGCGCTCCCGGCAGACCATCGTCGATCCGGGCCTCCAGCGCATCGGCGGCCCAGCCGTCACCCGGCCGCGCGCGGACCGTGACCTCCAACTCCGCCACCCGCGCGCAGATCCCCACCCTCAGGCGTCCCCACGCGTCGGGGTCGAAGCCCTCCAGCGCGGCGACGAGCCGCGACTCGGGGACCGCCCACAGCCGCAGCACCCGCTCGTCGGGGACCTCGGCGCGGGCGAGCAGGCCGGCGACCGGCTCCCGCGGCAGCGCCTCGTCCCACATCCGCGCGAGCTCCCACGGCGGCCCCGGCAGCACCACGATGACGGTGCCCTCGTGGACGAGCGCGCACCCGGGCGCCGTCCCGGGCGGCGGCAGCACGCGGGCCCCCTCGGGGATCATCGCCTGCTTCTCCTGGATCGCGCGCTGGACGCCCGGGCGCCGGGTGACGGCCAGGCTGTGGGCCCGGACCATCGCCAGCGCCTCCTCGTCGAGGCGCAGCGGCCGGCCGGTGACGCGGGCCACCGCCTCCATCGTGAGGTCGTCGTGCGTGGGCCCCAGGCCGCCGGTCACGCACACCAGGTCGACGCGGGCGGCCAGCAGCCGCTCGAGGGCTCCGCCGATGGCGGGGAGGCCGTCGCCGACCATCTCGATCCGCTCGACCGCGACGCCGCGGGGCTCGAGCGAGCGGCACAGGATGCCCGCGTTGCGCTCCTGGATCGCGCCGCGCAGGATCTCGTCGCCCGTGACGAGGACCGCCGCGCGCAGCGGATCAGCCGACGCTCCGGACCTCCGTGGGGGTGATGATCCAGCTGCCGGTCTCGCTGCCGAGGTCCTTCTCCTTGCCGGCGACGGTCACCTTCAGCTCCGCCGGGTTCGCGGCGCGCAGGTAGATGCCCTCGAGGACCTTGAAGGTCTGCTGGGAGCCGGGGGGCAGGATGGCCTCGTAGACGAGGCGGCCCTTGGCGTTCTTGCTGCGCACCTGCACCCAGCACCCGTTGGTGCCGGTGCCGGTCAGCACGATCGGCGTCTTCTTGGCCCGCATCGGCGCCTCGGTGGACGCCGTGTCCGGCTGGTTCACGACCGGGGCGACCGGCGCGCTCGACGAGGCCGCCGACGTCACCGGGGGCTCGGGCAGCGGGCCGCCGGTGTCGCCCGAGCCGACCCCGAGCCACACCAGCAGGGCGACGGACATGACGCCGCCGATGGCGAGCCACAGCAGCTGCACCTCGGTGCGGCGGCGGCGCCGGGGCCGCGAGGTGCGGCGGGGGGGCTCCCGGTCACGCCCGGACGTGCCGCCCCGCGAGGGTCCGTGGGCGGACGGGCCCGCGGTCCGCGCGGAGCGGCCGCGATCGACGTCCGCGCCGGGCGCGTAGTCGCCGAACCGCGACTCGTACTCGTCGAGGACGAGGCGCCCGTCGAGGTCGAGGAAGTCCGCGTATGCGCGCAGGAATCCACGAACGTACGTGGGCGACGGCATGAGGTCGAACTGCTCCTCCTCCATCGCACGCAGGTACTTCGCGCGGATTTTGGTCTCCGCCTCGCAGTCGAGGATGTCGAGGCCGCGGCGCAAGCGTGCCTCTCGGAGAGTGTTCCCGATCTCAAACATGGGCGGATTGCAGGCGGAATCGGTCCGCCCGCGGGCAGGAGGCTAGCCGAGTTCGTGGGGCCCATGCAAGCGGGGCTACTCCAGATCGTCCTCCGGGTCGGCCGGGGCGCGGCGCAGGAGGCGGTCGAGATCGCCCTCGCCGACCAGCACCGTCCGGGGCTTCGAGCCCTCGTGGCCGGACACCACGCCCATCTGCTCCATCGCGTCGACCAGGCGGCCGGCGCGGGCGTAGCCGACGCCCAGGCGCCGCTGGAGGAGGGAGACCGAGGCGGTCCCCTGCTGCACCACCATCTCGATGGCGCGCTCGAGCATGTCGTCGGCGTCCTGGTCGAGCGGGTCCTCCGTCGGCTCGGGGCGCTCCATGAGCTCCTCGCGCATCTGCGGCTTGCCCTGGCCCCGCCAGTGGTCGGTGATCGCGAGGATCTCCTCCTCGCTGACGTAGGCCCCCTGGAGGCGCTGCAGCCGGGACGTGCCGACCGGGCGGAACAGCATGTCGCCATGGCCGAGCAGCGACTCGGCGCCGCCGGCATCGAGGACCACGCGGGAGTCGACCTGCGACGAGACGGCGAAGGCGATGCGCGACGGCACGTTGGCCTTGATCATCCCGGTGATCACGTCGGCGGAGGGGCGCTGCGTGGCGAGCACCAGGTGGATCCCGACGGCGCGGCTCTTCTGCGCGAGGCGGATGATCGAGTCCTCCACCTCGGCCGGCGACACCATCATCAGGTCGGCGAGCTCGTCGATGACCACCAGGATGGTCGGCATCGGGGGCTCTCCGGCCGCGGCGCGCGCCTCGTTCCAGTCGCGCAGGTTGCGGGCCCGCCTCATGCCCATCAGCTCGTAGCGGGACTCCATCTCGCGGACGATGTTGGAGAGCACCGCCGCCGCGTCCTTCATGTTCGTCACGACCGGCGTGAGCAGGTGCGGGATGCTCTCGTAGTGGTTCAGCTCGACCTTCTTCGGGTCGATCAGGATCATCCGCAGCTCGTCCGGCGAGGACCGCAGCAGCAGCGAGCCGAGCAGGGCGTTCAGGCAGACGCTCTTGCCGGTGCCGGTGGACCCCGCGATCAGCAGATGCGGCATGCGCGCCAGGTCGATGTAGACCGGCTTGCCGCCCAGGTCGAGGCCCAGCCAGGCCATCAGCGGGCCGGCGTGGGGCGGGAACTCGCGGGTGATGTCGCCCAGCGTCACGAGGGACGCCTCGGGGTTCGGGACCTCCACCCCGACGGCCTGCTTGCCGGGGATCGGCGCGATGATGCGCAGCTCCTCGCGGGCGGCCAGCGCGTAGGCCAGATCGTCGCGGAGGGCGGTGATGCGGCCCACCTTGGTGCCGGGGGCGAGCTGCAGCTCGTAGCGCGTCACGCGCGGGCCGGACACGGTGTCGGTGACGGTCGCCTCGATGCCGAAGTGGCCGAGCGCCTCCTCCAGCAGCTTGCTGGTGCGCGCCACCAGCTCCCGCGGCTGGCTGGCGGCGCCGGTCGACTTGCGCAGCAGCGACATGGACGGGCGCTTGTACGCGCCGCCCCGGCCGCGCGCGGGCTTCGGGGGCGCCGGCGTGAACACGGCGTCCAGATCGGGCGCCTCGTCCCCCAGGTCGAGCTGCTCGCCCGGCGCGCCGTCCGCGGATGCGCCAATTGGCGTGCGGGGGGATGCGTCAATTGACGCATCCCCCCGCACGCCAATTGGCGCATC
>DASSBX010000352.1:0-10173 GCA_035698305.1 Miltoncostaeaceae bacterium
CGCGTGAAGAAGTCCATCCTGTGCCGTGCCCTGTTCGCGACGGCCGTCCCCGCGGCGGCCGCCGTCCTGACCTCCGGCGCGCCGGCCGCCGCCCAGGGCGCGCCGGTCTCGCTGACCGGCTTCCCCACCGGCCCCGACGAGGCCGACCTGCGGGCGCGGACGCGCACGCTGACCCACACCGCGCGCCGCCACGCCGTGCGGCTGGGCCTCCGGCCCGGCGCGCGGAAGCCCCTCCCCGCCGACACGACGGTGCTCGCGCGCCGCGCGTCGCGGCTCGAGCAGATCGTGGGCTTCCTGGAGGCCCGTCGCGAGGTGTCCCGCGCGGTCGACGAGCGGCCCGCACCCCGGGGCCGCGCCCGCGGCCGCGGCGGCACCGCGGAGCTTCGCCGCCAGCATCTGCGGGCGGCTCGGCTGGCGGTGTCCCTCGGCATGACGCGGCCCGCGCCCCCGCGGATCCCCGCCGGCCGCGCCGCCCTCGCCCGGGAGGCCGCGCGCTGGCGCGCCATCGGCGACTGGCTGGCCGCTCGCCGCGAGAAGGTGCGCCCGGCCGAGCGCCCCATGCGCGAGCGGGTGCGGTACTACGACGAGTTCATGTGCATCGCCGGGCACGAGTCCGGGGGACGCTGGGACGTCTCCACCGGCAACGGCTACTACGGCGGGCTGCAGATGGACATCGGGTTCCAGCGGACCTACGCGCCCGGCCTGTACCGGACGAAGGGCACGGCCGACCACTGGACGGCGGAGGAGCAGATCCGCGCCGCGGGCCGGGCCGTCGCCGCACGCGGGTTCACCCCCTGGCCGAACACCGCGCGCATGTGCGGGCTGCTCTGACGAGCGGCCCGCACGCGGGGGCGCGGGGCGGGCGGGGCGCGGTCAGTCCCGGCCGCCCCCGAGCAGCTGGAGCATGAACAGGAACACGTTGAACGCGTCGAGGTAGATCGACAGCGCGATCAGCGCGACGTCGCCGTTCCCCGCGCGGCGCAGGCGCCAGAAGTCGAACACGGTCAGGCCGGCGAAGACCACGAGCCCGCCGATGCACCAGATGAGGTTCTCGGCCGGGATGTTCACGAAGATCGCGACGATCCCGAACACGAGTAGCGCGAGCAGCGCGAAGAACGAGACGCGGCCGAGGTTCGTGAGGTCGCGCTTCGTCATGTAGCCGACCGTGCCGAGCACGCCCATGAACAGGGCGGTGGCGCCCGCGGCCTGCGCGATGAGGGTGCCGCCGTCCTCCAGGCTGGCGTAGGCGTTCAGCGTCGGGCCGATCGCCAGGCCCAGCAGCAGGCCGATGCCGAAGAGCATCCCCATCTGCAGGGGCGTGGCCTCCTCCTTGCGGCGGCCCACGCCGATCGCGATCGTCAGCACGATCGCGGCGATCCAGGCGCCGATGGCCCAGCCGCTGGACAGGTCGCGCCCGATGTACGCGCCCACCGCGGTGAAGCCGGCGGTCACCGCGACGAGGAACATCACCTTCCCGAAGACCGCCTGCGCGTCCACGCGCCCGGCGGTCGTCGCGCGGTCCCAGGTCTCCTGGCTGTATCCGTACTGCTCGGGTGACTCCCCCACCGTGTCTCCTCTGACGGGTGCGCTCCGATCGAGTGTGGCGGGAGGGCGGAGTGGGCACAACCCCGCCATGGATGAGGAAAAGCCCAGGAAGCAGCGGGACGAGTCCGCGCAGGAGCGCCCCTCGGGCGGCGGCGGCGTGGGCTACACCGGGCGCCCGTCGCAGGAGCGGCCCGAGGAGGGCGGCGCCACCCGCGACGAGGACCGCGAGCGCCCCGACACCCCCGACGGCCGCGAGCGGACCTAGGGGCCGGCCCCCTCCCCGCGCCGGAACGGCAGCGCCGCCTCTACCCGCGCGCCGCCCGACGGCGACGTCCCCACGCTGAGGCGGCCGTCGAGCGCGCGGATCCGCTCCCGCGCGGCGGCCAGCCCGATGTGGCCCTCGACGAGCGCCGCTTCCAGGCGCTCCGCCGGGATCCCGACGCCGTCGTCCTCCACCGCCACGCGGATCTCGCCGCCCTGCCGGGACACCCGCACCCCCACGCGGGACGCCCGGGCGTGCTTGGCGGCGTTCTCGAGCAGCTCCCGCACCAGGCCCAGCACCACCCGGTCGTGGGCTCCCGCGCCCGCCGGCGTGACGTCCAGATCGCAGACGAAGCCGGCACGGCGGGCCGCCCGGTCGGCGACCGCCTTCACGGCCGACCCGAGGCCGCCGTGCGACAGCGTGACCGGGTGCAGCTCGGCCACGGCCTCGCGCAGCATCAGCGTGGCGCGCACCAGCCCCTCGCGGGCGCGGGCCACGCTCTCGCGGGGCGCCTCCTCCAGCGCCTCCGCCAGGTCCTGGCGGGCGGCCAGGAGGTCCTGCAGCACGTCGTCGTGCAGGGCCTCGGCGATGCGCTGGCGGGCCCGGTCCTCGGCCGTGAGCGCGTCGGCCACCAGCTTGCCGCGCTCGTCGGCCAGGCGCGCGACCTGCTCCTGCGCCGCCCGCAGCTCGGTGATGTCGAGCACGGTCCCCACCAGGCGCGGGGTTCCGCCCGCCGGGGCGGGCTCCACGTCGCCCTGCTCGGCCACCACCGTGCGGACGCCGCCGTCGGGTCGCACGATGCGGTGCTCCAGCCGGGGCATCACCCCACCCTGCCGGCGGGCGCGGTCGACGGCGGCGGCGAGGCGCTGCCGGTCGCCGGGGTGGGTCATCTCGAGCAGGCGCTCCGCCCGCACCGTCCGGTCCGGCGTCGGAGGGATCCCGAAGATGCGGAACATCTCCTCGCTCCAGGTGATGACGCCCGTGCCGAGGTCGAGCGCGTAGCTGCCGAGGCGCGCGATGCGCTGGGCGCGCGCCAGGTCGGCCAGGGCCTGGGCCCGCTCCTGCTCCCGGGCGCGCCGCCGGGTGACGTCCTTCACCACCGCCACCCCGGCCGGGCCCCCGTCGATCAGGGCGGCGGAGATGATCACCGGGATCCGCCGGCCGTCCTTGTGGCGGAAGGTCAGGTCGAACTCCTGCACGCCGACGCTGCGGAACCGGGCGGATGCGGCGGCGATCTCGTCGATCGCCTCCTCCGGCCAGAAGGGGTACGGCCGGGTCGCCCCCAGCAGCTCCCGCTCGCTGAAGCCGGTCAGGCGGCAGAAGCTGGGCGACACGCGGGCGATGCGACCGTCGTCGGCGGTGGCGACCAGGCCGTCCTGCATCGCGTCGATCAGTGCCGCCTGGTCGAGGTCGGCGGCGGCGCGCACGGGCTCGGTCACTCGAGCACCCCGAGACGGATCGCGGTGGCCACGGCCGCCGCCCGGTCGGAGACCCCGAGCTTCTCGTAGACGCTCTGGAGGTGCGACTTCACGGTGGCCGGGCTCAGGTGCAGGCGCGCCCCGATCTGGGGCGCCGACAACCCGTCGGCGGTCAGCGCCAGCACCTCGCGCTCGCGCTCCGAGATCGCGGGGCCGCGGGCGGCCCCGCGCAGCCGCACCCCCTGCGCCAGCGCGGTCTGCGCCTCGGGCGCCAGCACCGCGCGCCCGGCGGCGATGGCCTCGACGGCGGCGCAGATGTCGCTGCGGTCCGAGTCCTTCAGCAGGTAGCCGGAGGCGCCCGCCGACACGCCGTCGAAGATCAGCTGCTCGTCGCTCTGGGCCGACAGCAGCAGCACGCGCGTGGGGAGCCGCTCCCGGCCGATCTCGGCGACGATCTCGATGCCGCTGAGGCCCGGCATCCTGACGTCGAGCACCGCGACGTCGGGCGTCATCTCCCGGATGCCCGTCATCGCCTCCCGGCCGTCGGCGGCCACGGCGACGAGGTCCAGCCCCGCCCGCTCGGAGATCGCCCGGGCCACGCCCTCCGGTAGACCGGATGATCGTCCGCGACGAGGACCCTGACCATGGACGGAAAGGTTACCGGTGCCCGGTCCGAACGCTCAGGCCGGGTCGATCACGCACCCTCCTCGCCGAGCAGGAGGCGCACCAGCTCGGCGCGCGGGGTCTCCTTCCCCACCCCCGCGGCGGCGCCCGCCTCCCTGGCCCGCGCGTCGAAGTCGTCGCCCGGGCTCGCCGTGATCAGCACCACTCGGAAGCCGGGGTGCGGCGCGTCGGCCAGGATCGCCCGGCACGCGTCCAGCCCTCCCTGCCCCGGCATGCGCGCGTCCAGCAGCAGCACGTCCGGCCTCAGCTCGCCGGCGAGCTGGATCGCCTGGACGCCGTCGGCGGCCTCCCCGACCAGATCCAGGCGGGGCTCGGCGGCGACGGCGCGCACGAGGCCCTCGCGGTAGGCCGCGTGGTCGTCGGCGATGAGCACGCGGAGCGGCGGGGGCGGCACGGACGGATCATGGGGGTCCGTGCGGCCCCGGGAAATCCGCCGATCGGAGGTTCCGATGGGCGGATCCGCAGCCCCACCGCCCCGTGGTCAGGGCGGAGGGCCGCCCCGGGCCTCGCGCGCGCGCCGGCACGCACCGCACTCCGCGCCGCGGTTGTACCGGTTCAGGACCGTGGGGCAGCTCACGCACACCCGGCGCCGGGTGACGGGCGCCACCTCCTCCGGGCTGGGGCACGAGCAGAGCTTCGGGCGGCGGCTGCCCCGGGGGCGCCACAGCTCGGCGATCAGCCCGCACTGGGGGCAGGCGATCTCCACGGGCTCGAGTGGACGGCTCCTCATGGGCTGCCCGGCATCGTCGCACCTGCCGGCGCGACCGTGCCCTCGGACCGGTGAACCGGGATGATGTGCGGCATGGACGAGATCCTTCCCGGCGTGTGGCACTGGACCACGGTCCACGAGCGCCACGGCATCGAGATCAGCTCATACCTCCTCGGCAGCGAGGGGGTCGTGATCGACCCCCGCGTCCCCGACGAGGGCCTGGAGGCGTTCGACGCGACGGGCGCGCCGTCGGTCGCCGTCCTCACGAACCGGCACCACTACCGGCATGCGGGGCGCCTCGCCGAGGCGTTCGGCACCCGGGTGCTGGTGAACCGCCTGGGCGCCCAGGAGTTCACGGCGGGCGAGCCGGTCGAGTTCTTCGACGCCGGCGACGAGCTGCCCGGCGGCGTGCGCTCCGTGCCGGTCGGCGCGATCTGCGCCGACGAGACCGCCCTGTTCATCCCCGCCCACCGCGCCGTCGCCGTGGCCGACGGCCTGGTGCGCTGGAAGCCGGACGGCCCGCTCGGCTTCGTCCCCGACGGGCTCATGTACGACCCGGAGCGGACGAAGGCGGGGCTCGTGGAGGCGTACCGGCGGGTCCTGGAGCTCGACTGGGACGCGCTCCTGCTGGCCCACGGGCGTCCCCTGGTGGACGGGGCGGGCCGCCGCGAGATGGCCCGCGTGGTGGAGCAGGGGGCCTAGGGGGCCGGGGCGTCGAGGTCGGGGAAGGCGCGCGCCACGGCGGCGAAGGCGGTGGTCGCCGCCTCCCGCACCTCCGCCTCGATCTCGGCCGCGGGGCGGCCGGCGAGCACGCCTCGCACCATCGCCCGGTGGCGCAGGCCCATCGCGGCGAGCAGCATCGCCACGAACGCCCGCAGCTCGACGTCCTCCGGGTCCCGGCCGGTCGGGGCCGCGAGCACTCCCACCAGGTCGTCGCCCATCACCTCCCCGGACAGCAGCATCCTCGCCCGCAGGCCCTCCGACGCATGCCAGGTCTCCAGGAAGCGCCGGAACATCGCCAGCCGCTCCGGCTCCTGGAGCTCGGTCCACGGGTCGCCCCCGGGGATGCGGTACTCCGTGAACAGGTGCGTGAGCGCCTCGGTGACCCGCCGGCCCTCCGCCCGCCCCGCGACGGCCGCGACGATGGCGTCGCGGACCTCGGCCTCCCGGTCGAGGAAGAGCTCCTCCTTCGAGCCGAAGTAGTTGAACACCGTCTTGATCGAGACGCCTGCGGCCTCGGCGACCTCGGCGACGGTCACCGCCTCGAACCCGCGCTCCATGAACAGGCGTGTCGCGACGTCGGAGATGGCGCGGCGCGTCTGCGCCTTCTTGCGCTCCCGAAGGCCCGGCATGATCGGCGTGGTCGACACGCCCTCAGGATAGCCCATTTGTTACACCTAGAAGACTTTTATTGTCATTGTAATCTTGCAGGGACTGTGGCAGGCTCGCGTGATGCCCGCTTTCACATCGACATACGCCATCGAGGCCGTCGGCCTCGTCAAGCGGTACGGGGAGAAGACGGCGCTGGGCGGCGTCTCCTTCGAGGTCCCGACGGGCACCGTCTGCGGCCTGCTGGGCCCCAACGGGGCCGGCAAGACCACCGCGGTACGCATCCTCACCACCCTTTCCACGCCCGACGCCGGGTCGGCGCGCGTGGCCGGCATCGACGTGCTGGCGGCGCCCGGCGAGGTCCGCAAGGTGCTGGGGCTGGCCGCCCAGGACGCCACGGTGGACGCGCTGCTGACGGGCCGCGAGAACCTGCAGATGATCGGCGAGCTCCACCACCTGGGACGACGCGTCGCCCGCGCCCGCGCCGACGAGTTGCTGGAGCAGTTCGACCTGGCGGACGCGGGCCGCCGCCTGGTGAAGACGTACTCGGGCGGCATGCGCCGCCGCCTCGACCTGGCGGCCACCCTGGTCGCGCGGCCCGAGGTGCTGTTCCTGGACGAGCCCACGACCGGCCTCGACCCGCGGGCCCGCAACGAGCTGCTGGACGTGCTGGAGACCCTGGTGGACGAGGGGGCCACGATCCTGCTCACCACCCAGTACCTGGAGGAGGCCGACCGCCTGGCGGACGACATCGTCGTGGTCGACCACGGCGCCGTGATCGCCCGCGGCGACGCACGCTCGCTGAAGCGCCAGGTCGGCGGCGCCCAGCTGTTCGCGACGGTGGCCGACGCGAGACGGCTCGACGACGTCCGGGCGCACGTGGCCCGCGTCGCCGGCGCCGAGGCGACCGTGGACCGGGAGTCGTCGACCGTGCAGGCCCCCACCGGGGAGGGTCCCCGCGCGGTGTCGGCCCTGGCGGACGCCCTGGCCGACGACGGCGTCGAGGTCGAGGACATCGGCCTGCGCCAGCCGACGCTGGACGACGTCTTCCTGACCCTGACCGGCGAGGCCATCGCCGCCGAGGACGAGCAGCCCGTGGAGGTGGCCCGATGAGCATCGCCGTCCCCGCCCCCGCCGAGCGGCGGGCCAACCCGCTCACCGACGTGTGGGTCATCGCCCGGCGCGGCCTGCTCCACATGCGCCGCCACCCGGAGGCGCTCGCCGACGTGACGCTGCAGCCGGTGATGTTCACCCTGCTGTTCGCGTACGTTTTCGGCGGGGCGATCCAGGTGGCCGACGGCGGCTACCGCGAGTTCCTGATGGGCGGGATCTTCGCCCAGACGATCGTGTTCGGCGCGTTCGGGGTGGCGATCACCCTGGCCCACGACCGCAGCAACGGCGCGATCGACCGCTTCCGCTCCCTCCCGCTGGGCAAGGGCGCGGTGCTGGGCGGCCACGCCGTCGCGAGCCTGCTGCGCAGCACCCTGCCGATCCTGCTGATGTCGATCTGCGGCCTGATCGTGGGCTGGCGGATCAACTCGGGCGTGGTCGACGCGGTCCACGGCTACGTGCTGATGCTCGGCCTCTCGTTCGCCGTCGTGTGGGTGGGCGTGCTGATGGCCAGCCTGCTGCCGACCCCGGAGGCGGTGCAGGGCGTCGCGTTCACGGTGATCTTCCCGGTGACGTTCATCGCCAGCACCTTCGTGCCGGTGGCGACGCTGCCGGGGGTGCTGCGGACGATCGCCGAGTGGAACCCGGTGTCGGCGGTGGCGGAGTCACTGCGGGAGCTGTTCGGCAACCCGCGGGGCGACTTCGGCGCCAACCCGCCGTGGCCGATGGAGCACCCCGTCGCCTACAGCTGGCTCTGGATCGTGGCGATCGTGATCGTGTGCGCCCCCCTCGCGATCCGCGCGTACCGCCGGACGACGAGCGACTAGGGGCGGTGGGCTAGGGCGTCGGGAACCAGGAGGGCGCCCGGCCGAAGAGGTGCCGGTCGGCCAGCAGGTTGAGGGCGCGCCGGGCGTTGACGAAGCGCTCGGCGACGCCCTCGAGCAGGCGGGACGATCCGGCCGCCTCCGGTGCCCTCGCGGCGAGGCGGTACCAGCGTTCCCCGAGGTGGTCGAGCAGGCCGACGCCGCCGCGGGTCTCCAGCGCCTCCGCGAGCGCCTCGGCCGGCCGCACGGGCACGGCGGCGGCGCGGCCGAGCCGCTGCAGGTCGATGGGACGGAAGGCCCGTCCCGCCGTGTGGTCGGGGAACACGCCGGCGAGGAACAGGGACAGGTCGCCGAGCCGGCGATGGACGGCGGGGTGGCGCGACTCGGGCAGCACGTCGAGCATCCCCGCCAGCCGGACCGGGTCGAGCTCGCTGAACCGCCGGCGCCGCCACCCGCGCGGCGTGCGGCTCCAGACGGTCCCGCTCGCGACGCGGGTGAACGACGCGAGCAGGGCTGCGAGGAACGCGCGGCGGGAGCGGTCGGCGAGCACCTCGCGGAGGTCGTCGGCGCCCAGGAGGGGCAGGCGCTGGCGGGGGCCCACCCATTCGTGCACGTGGGTCGCGTCGCGCAGGTCCTCGGCCACCCGCTCGACGGCCACCGCGAACGTCAGGAACGGCGACGCCCGGACGATCGGCTCGCGGTCGGGGTCGTCGGCGCCGGCGCGCAGCAGCAGGCGCTCGGCCTCCTCGGAGGCCAGCGCGGCGTGCAACAGGCCGGGGGCGCGGCGGAGCATCGCGTGCGCCTGGGCGGCGTCCCCCGGGGGCCGCCGCCCCGCGAGCCGCAGGACGATGTCGAGGTCGCCCGGGCCGAGGTGATCGAGGTACGTGTCCGCGATCATGCTGCGATGAGGCTAGCCTGCCGGGGCGATGGCGCGCCAGGTCCCCCGCATCCTGCGCCTGTCCGGCGATCTGACCGCCCCGGAGGGCACCCGGTTCGCGCTGCTGCACGTGGTGGCGGGTGAGCGCCACCACGTCGGGTGGTTCCAGATGACCGACGACGCGTGGCGGGTGGGCCTGACCGAGGCGGGCGCGGTCGCCGACGCGGGGGTCGACGCCGCGGCGATCCGGTCGCAGACGGAGGCGCTGCTCGACGGGTTGCGCGCCGACCGCGACGCGGGCCGGACCGATCTGCCGGAGCCGGTGGGGCCGGTGCGGAACACGTTGCGCTGGACGGTGGACCGGCGGCGGGCGATCGCGCGCCTGGAGGCGGAGCTGGGGGAGCTGCCGGCCGCCTGAGCGACCCCGCGGTGGCGCAACGCTCAAGTCGTCGCGCGATCTGCCGAAGGGGCGCCCATGCGCGGGCTCACCCGGTCGACCCACGAGCGCCTGCTGCGCCGCCACGCCGGCGCGGTGCGGCTGGTGTGCGCCCTGGCGCTCGGCGACGCGCACGCCGCGGGGGAGGCCGCCGACGACGCGCTGCGCATGGCGGTCTCGGCCATCCCCCCGTCCACCCGCCCTGGCGACCGGCTGCCGCGGCTCCTGGCGCTGGCCGTCTTCGCCTGCGACGGACGCGGCGCGGCGCCCGGACGGGACGACCCGTGGGCGCCGGTGCGCGACCTGCCGCCCGCGGAGCGCACCGCCCTGCTGCTGCACGAGGGCGCCGGGCTGAGCGTCCGCAGGACCGCACGCGGCGTCGGGATGCCGTGGCGCGAGGCGAGCGACCTGATCTTCGCGGCCCGCCGGACCCTCGCCCGCCCGGGCGACGACTGGGAGCCGCTCGAATGCACCGCCCACAGGCGACGCCTGTCGGACGCCGGGTGCCCGGACGCGGCGCCCCAGGGGTCGCGCGAGCACCTCGCGGGTTGCGACGGCTGCCGCGGGATGGTGGACGCCGCCGCCGCGCGGCGCGCCGCCGCGGCCGCCGCCGCCGTGGACGTTGCCGTCGCCCCCATCCCCCCGGCCGGCACCGGGGCGCAGGCTCCGGGCGCGCCCCGCCGGCCGGTGAGGGGGCGCGCCCTCCGCCGCCCCGTGATCGTGGGCGCGGCGGTCGCGGTGCTGCTGGCGCTGGCCGTCGGCGGTGCCGTCGCGCTGGTGGGAGGCGGCCCCGGTCAGCCGGAGCAGGTGGCGCAGGTCGCGTCGGCCGACCCGGTCGCCGCGGGGCTGGCGCTGACGCCGTCGAGCCGCCGGCCCGCGCTGGACCCGGGCGCGGAGCGGCGCGCGGCAGTGGACCGCGCGGATGCGCGCACCGCCGCAAATGCCCGCGCGAAGGCGAAGGCGAAGGCCAAGGCGCGCG
>DASSBX010000353.1:0-2008 GCA_035698305.1 Miltoncostaeaceae bacterium
CCGCGCCCGCGCCCGCCCCGACGCCCACGGTGCCCGGCCCGGCCGGCGAGGTGCCCGCCCGCGCCGCCCGGGCCGCCGACCTGCCCGGCCTCGGCGCCGTACCCGACGCCGCCGCGGCCCGGGTCGCCGGCGCGACGCTCGCCGCCGCCCCGGGAGGCTGGGGAGACCTCGAGCGGGTCCGGGCCGCGCTCGAGGGCCGGCTGTACCAGGGCGCGACCCTGCTCGACGGGGAGCGGCCGATCGGGGTCGCGATGCTGTACCCGACGGACATCATCGGGATCGGCGAGCGGTGGGTGCTGATGGCCGTGACCACCCCCGGCAGGGAGCCTCGGATCCTGGTCATCCACGGCGGCGGGACGACCGCGACCGACCTCGCCGCCGCCATCGCGCGCGGCGCGCCGATCGTGGTCGAACCGCCCGCCCCGAGCGGGTAGGGCGCCGGGGGCCGGCACGGGGGGCGATGCTAGAGTCGGCGCGTGTCCTCACGCGCCCTCGACGATCCCGTCCTGGAGCGGCGGCGACTCGCCGCGCTCGAGCAGATCCGCCAGATCGGCGACCCCGTCCTGCGCGCGCGCGCCCTCACCGTCACGGAGTTCGACGACGCGCTGCGCGACGAGGTCGCGCGGATGGTCGCGATCATGCGCGACGCCCGCGGCGTGGGGCTCGCCGCCCCGCAGGTCGGCTCGCTGCGCCGCCTCGCCGTCGTCCTGACGGGAGAGGACGACCCGCCGATGGCCCTGGTGAACCCCGAGATCACCTGGCGGTCCGACGAGGAGGACGCCGAGTTCGAGGGGTGCCTCTCGATCGGCGAGATCAGCGTCGAGGTGCCGCGGGCGGTGGCCATCCGGCTGCGCGCCCAGGACATCGGCGGCAACCCGGTGGAGCTGGAGGCCGAGGGTTTCTTCGCCCGCGTCGTGCAGCACGAGCTCGACCACCTCGACGGCGTCCTGATCCTCGACCGCACGGCGCCGGAGCAGCGCCGGGAGGCGCTGAAGGCCCTGCGCGACGGGGGCTGAGGCCTCCATGAAGGTGGCCTACGCGGGGAGCCCCGAGGCGGCGGTCCCGCCGCTGCGCGCGCTCGCCGGGTCGACGCACGAGGTGGTGTGCGTCGTCACCCAGCCCGACAAGCCGCGCGGCCGCTCGCGCACCGCCACGGGAACGCCGGTCGCGCAGGCCGCCGAGGAGCTCGGCATCCCGGTGCTGCGTCCGCGGACGATCAACGACCCCGAGGTGGTGGGGGCCATCGCGGACGCCGGCGCCGAGGCGCTCGCCGTCGTCGCGTTCGGGCAGATCCTGCGCGACGTGGTGCTGTCGCGGTGGCCCAGCGTGAACGTCCACTTCTCGCTGCTGCCGGCCTACCGCGGCGCCGCACCCGTCGAGCGCGCCGTGATGGACGGCGTGAGGGAGACGGGCGTGACGACCATGTTCATGGAGGCGGGCCTCGACACCGGCCCGATCCTGCTGGTCGAGCGGACCCCGGTGGGCGAGGAGGAGGAGGGCGGGGCGCTGCTCTCCCGGCTCGCCGATCTGGGCTCGCCGCTGCTCGTGCGCACGATCGATGCGCTCGAGGCCGGCACGCTGGAGCCGCGCCCGCAGCCCGCGGAGGGCGTGTCGCTCGCGCCGAAGATCGGCCCGGAGGACCGCGCGCTGGACCTCCGGCACCCGGCCGACGAGCTGGCCCGGCGCGTGCGCGCCCTGGCCCCGCACATCGGCGCGACGGCGGTCATCGACGGCCAGCGCTTCAAGATCTGGGGCGCGCGGGCGATGTCCGAGCCGGTGCCGCCCGGCCTCTCGGTGGAGCAGGGGCGCCTGCTCGCGGCGACCGGCAACGGCACGCTGGAGATCACGCGCCTCCAGCCGCCGGGGAAGGGGCGGATGGACGCCGCCGACTTCCTGCGCGGCCACCGCGGGCCGCTGGCGTGGGCGGCCGCGTGAGCACGGCCGAGCGCGCCGCCGGCGGCATCACCCCGGAGCGCACCGTCGCGCTGCGCGTGCTGCGCCGCGTCGA
>DASSBX010000354.1:0-8747 GCA_035698305.1 Miltoncostaeaceae bacterium
AGGAACTCCGCCAGGTCGGTCGCCATGGCGATGAGCTCGGCCTGCACCCACAGCGCCCGCGACACCGGCTTCGGGTAGCGCGCACGGCACACCTCCGGCAGGTTCATCCCGGTGGCGATGCCGAGCTTCGCCGACATCGCCTGGATCAGCATCGCCATCAGGTTCGAGACGAGGATCACCCACAGCAGCATGTAGCCGAACCGGGACCCCGCGGCGACGTTGGTCGCGAAGTTGCCGGGGTCGACGTAGGCGACCGAGGCCACGACCGCCGGGCCCAGGAACGGCAGCACCGCCCGCACGCCGCGGTGCCCGCCGGCGAGCGACCGGTGCGCGGCCTCCGCCACCCGCCCCTCGCCGGGGAGGGCCGCCTCCGCCAGCTCCCTCGGCGACCCCTCATCGAGCCGCGGCTGGCGCTTGGAGCTAGTCACAGCTAGAGGTATAACTCAGCCGTGGCAAACAAGGTCCGCCTCACACGCCGGCAGATGCTGATGGGCGCGGCGCCGGTCGTCGCCGCGCTGCCCATGGCGGGGCTGGCCGCGGCGCCCGCCCTGAGCGGGGGGAAGCGCGCCCCGGGCCTGGCGCCCGACGACCACGGCGCCATGGGCCACGCCGCGATGATCGGCGAGGCCGTCCCGGCGCCCGGCGGACCGCACGACCTGGACGCCCTGCTGTACCCGCCGCCGGCGCTGCCGCACCAGCCCGGCCGGGTACGCCGCTACGAGCTCGTCGCCGTCGACCGCGACATCGAGGTCGCGAAGGGCGTCACGTTCCCCGCCTGGACCTACAACGGGACGGTCCCGGGCCCCGTCATCCGGGCGACCGTGGACGACATCCTGGAGGTGGAGTTCGTCAACGCGGGCTCGCACCCCCACACGATCCACTTCCACGGCATCCACCCGGCCGACATGGACGGCGTGTTCGAGATCGTCCAGCCCGGCGGGCGTTTCACCTACCGCTTCCCGGCCCGCCCGTATGGCGTGCAGCTGTACCACTGCCACGCGACGCCCCTGAAGAAGCACATCCACAAGGGGCTGTACGGCGCGTTCATCATCGACCCTCCGGCGCCGCGGCCGCCGGCGCGGGAGATCGTGATGGTGATGAACGGCTACGACACGGACGGGGACGGCGAGAACAACTTCTACTCGGTGAACGGCCGCGCCTTCTACTACGCGAGGTACCCGATCCGGGTGAAGCGCTCCGAGACACTCCGGATCCACCTGGTCAACCTCACCGAGTTCGACCTGATCAACTCCTTCCACCTGCACGGGGAGTTCTTCCGCTACTACCGCACCGGCAGCACCGACCAGTTCGAGTACACCGACACGGTGATGCTGTGCCAGGGCGAGCGCGGGATCGTCGAGATCGACTGGCACCACGCCGGCCGCTTCATGTTCCACGCCCACCAGTCGGAGTTCACCGACCTCGGCTGGATGGGCTTCTTCGAGGTGGTCGACGAGTGAGCGCCCGGTGAGCACCGAGCCCGTCGGCCGCGCGCCGGGGGCGTGGGGGCTGCGACTGCTGGCCCTGGTGCCCATCGTGCTGCTGGTGGGCATCGCGGCCGCGTTCGTGCAGTCGGGCGGCTCGATCACCGGCCTGGTGGGGTCGAGCCCGCCGCCGGCCGACGCGTTCGACGTCCGCCGCGTCCAGTTCCACCCCGGAGAGATCCGGGTCCTGGTGCGGAACCCGCAGCCCGAGGACCTCACGATCGCGGTGGTCACCGTGGACGACGCGATCGTGCCGTTCACCCTCGACGGCGGCGCCACCCTGGGCCGGCTGCGGTCGCGCACGATCACCGTCCCGTACACGTGGGTCGAGGACGACCCGTACCTGATCGGGGTGACCAGCTCGACGGGCATCCAGACGACCCACCAGGTGCCGGCCGCGGTGGAGAGCACCGGCGCCGGCGGTCGCAGCGCGGCCGGCTACGGGCTGATCGGCCTGCTGGTGGGGGTGGTGCCGGTGGCGCTCGGGATGCTGTGGCTGCCGTCGCTGCGCCGGGCCGACCCGCGGTGGCTCGCGGCGTTCATGGCGCTGACCGGCGGGCTGCTGACGTTCCTCGCCGTCGACGCGCTGGCCGAGGCGCTGGAGCTCCAGTCGGCGCTGCCGGGCGCGCTCGGTGGGCCGGGCCTGGTGCTGATGGGGGTGGCGCTCAGCTACCTGGGGCTCACCTGGGTGGCGCACCGGCTGTCGCGCGGCCGGCCGGCCGCCGAGCGCGGCGCGCCCCTGGCGGGCGTGGCCCTGGCAATGATGGTGGCCATCGGCATCGGCCTGCACAACATGGGGGAGGGCCTGGCGATCGGCACCTCGTTCGCGCTCGGCGAGCTGGCGCTGGGCACGTCCCTGATCGTCGGGTTCATGGTCCACAACGTCACGGAGGGCCTCGGGATCGTCACCCCCGTCGCGGACGGCGGACGCGCGGGTCCCGGCCGCCTCGCCGGGCTGGCGCTGATCGCCGGGACCCCGGCGATCGCGGGCGCCTGGATCGGCGGGTTCGTGACCGACGAGGTGCTCGCCGTCCTGTTCTTCGGCCTCGCCGCGGGCGCCGCCGTGCAGGTGGTGGTGGAGGTGGGGCGCCACATCGCGCGGCGGGCTCCGGGCGGGCTCGGCTCGGGCTGGGTGGTGGGCGGCTTCCTGGCCGGCGTCGCCGTCATGTACCTGACGGGTCTGATCGCGGGCTGACCTCCAGCAGCCGGCCCCGGCCCCCGGAGTGCTCCACCTGGAGGGTGCTGTGGCCGATGCCGAACTCGTCCTCGAGCATATGCGCCAGCTCCCGCCGGCGGGCGTGGCAGTCCTCGCCCCGGCCCACCAGCACGTGTGCCGACAGCGCGGGGAACCCCGACGTGATCGTCCAGATGTGCAGGTCGTGGACCTCGTCGACGCCGTCCATCCCCGCCATCCGCCGGCCCACGGCGTCGGCGTCGACGCCCTCCGGAGCGCCCTCCAGCAGCACGCTCACCGACTCGCGCAGCACCCGCCACGCGCTCAGCAGCACCAGCGCGCCGATCAGGATCGCGATGGCGGGGTCGGCGCGCTCCCAGCCCAGCGTGAGCACCAGGACGGCGGCGACGACCACGCCGACCGACCCGAGCAGGTCGCCGACGACGTGGAAGAAGGCGGCCCGCACGTTGAGGCTCCCCGCCTGCGAGCGCCACAGGATCGCCGCGCCGACCACGTTGACCGCCAGGCCGGCCAGCCCGATGACCAGCGTCGTGCCGCCCGCCACCTCGGTGGGCGACGACAGGCGCCCGGCCGCCTCCACCCAGATCCAGATCGACACCGCCACCAGCCCGACGCCGTTGGCCAGCGCGGCCAGGATCTCGGCGCGGCGGTAGCCGAAGCTCATGCGCGTGGACGCGGGGCGGCCCGCGAGCCAGATGGCCCCGAGGGCCAGCGCCAGCGACGCCACGTCGGAGACCATGTGCGCCGCGTCGGCCAGCAGCGCCAGGCTGCCCGCGACCAGGCCGCCGACCACCTCGGCCACCGCGAAGCCGGCCGTGAGCGCCAGCACCCACGTCAGCGCCCGCCGGTCGGCGCGCCGGTCGGGGCCGTGCCCGTCGTGGTGGTGGTGATGGCCGTGGCCCACGGGAGGAGCGTGCCACGCGGCGCGGGGTATGGCAGCATCCGCCGCCGTGGACGGGAACCTGAACCCGAGCGAGGCGGACACACCGGGCCTGCGGTCGCGGGTCGGGGTGCTCCTGGAGGCGCTTCCCTACATCCGCGAGTTCGCGGGCGACACGATCGTGATCAAGTACGGCGGCGCGGCGATGACCAGCCCGGAGCTGAAGGCGTCGTTCGCGCGGGACGTCGCGCTGCTGAAGCTCGTGGGCATGAACCCGGTGGTCGTGCACGGCGGCGGCCCCGACATCTCCCGCTACTCGGACCGACTGGGGCTGGAGGTGCGCTTCGTCCGGGGGCTGCGCGTGACCGACGCGCCCACGATGGAGCTGGTGAAGATGGTGCTCGTCGGCAAGATCAACAAGGAGATCGTCGCCCAGATCCAGGTCGCGGGCGCGCCCGCCGTGGGCCTCGCCGGCGACGACGGCGGGCTCATCGAGGCCGCGAAGGCCGAGGGCGGCGACGACCTCGGGTTCGTCGGCCAGGTCGCGCGCATCGACCCGCGGGTGCTGGAGAGCCTCGCCGGGTTCGTCCCCGTGATCGCGTCGGTCGGGGTCGACGCCGGCGGCCAGAGCTACAACATCAACGCCGACACGGTGGCGGGGCGGCTGGCGGGCGCGCTGCGGGCGCGCAAGGCGATCTTCCTGACCGACGTGGAGGGGATCTACCGGGACATCCACGACCCCGGCAGCCTCATCAGCGAATGCCGGCTGCAGGACCTGCGCGACCTGATGGCCTCGGGCGCCGTCGGCGCCGGGATGATCCCCAAGCTCGGCGCCGTGGCCGCGGCCCTCGAGGCGGGCGTCGGCGCCGCCCACGTCGTCGACGGCCGGGTGCCGCACTCCGTGCTGGTCGAGATCTTCACGCAGTCCGGCGTCGGCACGAAGGTGACCGCGTGATCGACGAGGTGATGGTCGCCCGCGAGGCGGCGGCGCTCATGCCCACGTACCGGCGGCAGCCGGTGGCGTTCGTGCGCGGGGAGGGGGCGGCGCTCTACGACGGCGACGGCCGGCGCTTCGTCGACTGCATGGCCGGCATCTCGATGAACAACGTGGGCCACTGCCACCCGGCGGTGGTCGCGGCGATCGCCGAGCAGGCGGGCCGCCTGATCAACGTCTCGAACCTCTACTACACCGAGCCGATGATCGCGCTCGCCGAGTGGATCCGCGACCACTCGCTCGGCGGCCGGGTGTTCTTCTGCAACTCGGGCGCCGAGGCGAGCGAGGCGGCGCTCAAGATCGCCCGCAAGCACGGCGGGCCAGGGCGGCCGGAGGTGGTGGCCCTGGTCGACGGCTTCCACGGCCGCACCTACGGCGCGCTGTCGCTCACCGGCCAGCCGGGCAAGCAGGAGCCGTTCCGGCCGCTGGTGCCCGGCGTGCGCCACGTGGAGCGGGACGACCTGGAGGGCCTGGCCGCCGCGGTCTCGGAGCGGACGTGCGCGGTGGTGCTGGAGGTCGTGCAGGGGGAGGTGGGCGTCCACCCGGTGCCCCAGCCCATGCTGGAGCTCGCCCGGGAGCTGTGCGACCGCCACGGCGCGCTGCTGCTGATCGACGAGATCCAGACCGGCCTCTCGCGCACCGGCCCGCTGTGGGCGCATCAGGACGCCGGCGTGGTGCCCGACGTGATGATGATCGCCAAGAGCCTCGGCGGCGGGGTGCCGATCGGCGCGGTGGTGGCCCGCCCGGAGCACGACGCGATCCTGCAGCCCGGCGACCACGGCTCCACGTTCGCCGCCGGCCCGCTGGCGTGCGCCGCAGCCCTGGCGTCGTGCGGGGTGCTCGGCGACGCCGCGCTGCAGGAGGACGTGCGCCGCAAGGGGGCGGACCTGCTCGCCGGCCTCGAGGGGCTGGTGGCCGACGGCCTGGCCACCGTGGCCCGGGGCCGCGGCCTGATGTGCGCGATCGACCTGCCGCGGCCGCGGGCGGGGGAGGCGGTGCTGCGGATGCTGGACGAGGGCTTCCTGGTGAACGACACTTCGCCCAGGACCATCCGCATGCTCCCGCCGCTCGTCATCGAACCGGACGACCTGGACGCCCTGGTGGCGGCGTTCCGGCGGGTGCTGCCGCCCCTGGTGGCCGCGGGGTGATCGGCCGGGTGGCCGGCGCCGCGCTCGTCGCGGTGTCGCTCGCCCTCGTCGCCGCGACCCACGCAGCGGCACAGAGCCCTCCGCTGCCGCCCTGCCCGCCGGGCAGCGCCGCGCCCGCCCCGCCGCAGGTCAGCGCGCATCGCGCCTCGGTGGGCTCCCCGGAGCGCCTGGTCGCCGGCCGGCCCATCTCCATCGAGTACGACGACCCCGGCCTGACCGTCGCCGTCCAGTCCACGACCGGCCCCCCCGGGACCGTCGTCGCCGACGACATCGGGAGCCTGGCGACGCTGACCCTCCCGGCCCCGGGCCAGGTCGCCATGACCGCCGACTACTTCGTCGTCCGCGACGGGACCTGCACCTTCCCGTTCACGTACACCCTCGACGTGCAGCCGGGCGATCTCGTCCCCGCAGGCGTCGGCGCGACGCGCGGCTTCAGCCCCCGCGGCGGGTTCCGCTTCACGAAGCTGGCGAGGTTCGGCGACTACGACGGCCTGAAGCCCGCCGCCGGTCTCGTCTTCGCCTGCGACGGCGCGAAGGCGCCGGTGCCGCTGAGCCTGGTGGTCGGCGTCGAGCGCCGGCTGGCCCGGCGCCCCACCCAGGCGTCGCCGACGGTGCGGCTCGACGTGCCCGATCCCTGCACCGCCCCCACGAAGCGGGTGGTCGGGCTCGGGGTGCGGCTCTGGTTCGTGAGCCACGACCGCCCGGACGAGGGCGAGCGGTACCTCGCGCTGGAGGTCACGTCCAAGGCGCCCACGCGGTGGTGGGCCCGCTTCGCCCAGGACGTGCGGCCGCTCGGGTCGCTGCGCTTCTACACGGCCTGGAAGCCGCAGAACGGCTTCTACCCGAAGGGGTGGGTGATGGCGCCGGAGGCCGGCTTCGAGCGCGCGCGCTGCCGCCGGCCCCCGTTCACCACCGGCCTGGGGTTCCGCCGCTGGCCGCTCCCACCCTGCCCGCGGCGGTGACCCGGGGGGACCCCGCTACCTGGCCTTGCCCTTCCCCGTGCCCGTGCCCTTCGGCACGTCGTCCCCGTCGCCCGG
The DNA here is from genome assembly GCA_035698305.1 of Miltoncostaeaceae bacterium. GTDB lineage: Bacteria > Actinomycetota > Thermoleophilia > Miltoncostaeales > Miltoncostaeaceae > Miltoncostaea. The sequence goes on from DASSBX010000354.1 coordinate 6,739, forward strand.
GTCGGTCTCGCCGCCGTTCACGACCGTCACCCGCTCGCAGCTCGCGTCGGCGACGTCCTCGGAGCGGATGAACGCGCTGTCGCGGCCCGGGCCGCAGTGGAGGCGGTCGACCTGGCCGTCGGCGGCGCGGGCGTGCAGCACGTCGTTGCCGAACCCGCCGAGCAGCACGTCCTCGCCGACCCCGGCGTAGAGCACGTCGTTGTGGCGGCCACCGATGAGGCGGTCGTCGCCGCTGCCGCCCGTGACCAGGTCGCGGCCGCGGCCGGCGGAGATCACGTCGTCGCCGGCCTGGCCCAGGATGATGTCGGCCAGGTGGCCGCCGAAGGCCACGTCGTCGCCGGGGCCGAGGAAGGCCACGTCGCGGCCGCGGCCCAGCAGCACCAGGTCGTCGCCGTCGCCGGCGCGCACGGTGTCCCGGCCGGCGAGCGCCTGCACCACGTCGTCGCCGCCACCGGCGCTGATGAGGTCGGCGCGGTGCGTCCCGAACAGCAGGTCGGATCCATCGCCGCCGTTCACCACCGCGCCGAGCGCGACGGGCGCGGCGATGGCGACGCAGGCCGCGGTGGTTGCGAGTGCCCGGGTGATCCTCATGACGCCCCCTCAGGGTCGGGATGTGCTGACACGGGGGAGCCTGCGCCCGGGATGTGAGGGTTTCAGGAGGTTCCCGTGCGGCCCCTGTGAGCGTCGGGGTGAATTCCGTGAGGTGCCCGGCGCGGGCCGGCGCCCCCGCTGGGTGTCACCTCAGGCCGCGCCCGGCCCGGGACGCGGTTACGCGGCCCGGCGGATCGGCTGCCGCTCGGCGTCGGCGGCGTTGGCGCGCAGGAAGCCGGCGGAGATCTGGGTGCCCACGCCGGCGGATCGCAGCTCCACGTCGTCGGCGAGGCGGCTGATGATGAGCAGGCCCCGGCCGCGCGGCTGCGTGGGGGGCGGGGCGACCTCGGGGATGACCGGGCACGGGGCGCCGGGACGGCCCTGGTCCACCACCCTCACCTGGGCGCGGTGGGCGGTGACGATCAGCTCCACCTCGACGGCCCCGTCGAGCGGCGAGCCGTGCTCGATGGCGTTGGTCACGGCCTCGCTGGAGGCCAGCAGCATGCGGGCGGCGCCGTCGGCCGGCCACTCCTCACGGGCCAGCACGGCGGCGATGGCGGAGCGCACGAAGGTGATCACCGCCAGATCGGCGGGAACGCGGAGACACGAGTGGACTCCGGGTGTCACGGGGGTCACTTCCGCCTGATTCGCACGTCGCATGGTTACCTTATCGGCGGTATACGACGTCGCTCGACCACGTGGTACCCCACGGAGGTCGAGTCTCGATGGGGGTCACTAGACTCCCGGCGCCAATCGACCGGAGGCCTGCACGTGCCCGAACAGCGTCCCGTCCCGCCCGTCGCGGGCTACCTCGCCCAGCCCCACGAGGTGCACCGCGTCGTGCTGCTCTACTCGGGCGGCCTCGACACCTCGGTGATGCTGAAGTGGATCCAGGACGAGTACGACGCCGAGGTGGTGGCGCTCTGCATCGACCTGGGCCAGCCGGCCGACGACTTCGACGCGGTGCGGCAGAAGGCGCTCGACCTGGGGGCCGTCGCGAGCCTGGTTGTCGACGCCAAGGAGGAGTTCGCCCGCGACTACGTCGCCCCGGCGATCAAGGCGAACGCCCGCTACCAGGGCGGATACCCGCTGTTCACGGCGCTCGGCCGGCCGCTGCTGGCGAAGCTGGCGTGCGAGGCGGCGCGCGAGCATGACGCCGACACGATCGCCCACGGCTGCACCGGCAAGGGCAACGACCAGGTGCGGATCGAGGCGACGGTCGCGACGCTCGCGCCCGACCTCAAGATCATCGCCCCGGTGCGCGAGTGGCAGATGGGCCGCGACGAGGAGATCGCCTACGCCCAGGAGCACGGCATCCCCGTGACCTCGTCGGTGGAGCGGCCCTACTCGATCGACGACAACCTGTGGGGCCGGTCGTCCGAGGGCGGCGTCATCGAGGACCTCGAGCAGCCCCCGCC
>DASSBX010000355.1:0-3573 GCA_035698305.1 Miltoncostaeaceae bacterium
GGTGGTGCCGGGGGGCCGTGAGGCGGGGGCTAGAAGAGGCTGGCGACGAGGCGGGTGCCCGCCTCGGTGAGGACGCGGACGCCGGCGGCCTCCCGGCGCACGAGCCCGCGGTGCTCCAGGCGCGCGAGCTCGCGGCCGCACTCGGCGCGGGAGCGCTCGAGCTCCTGGGCCAGGCGGGCGGGCGACGCGCCGCCGATCTCGAGGAGCAGGGCGAGGATCTCGCGGGCCGCGCCGCTGCAGACGGGCTCCGGGGCGGGGGCCTCCTCGTCCGCCGGCAGCCGCAGGGTCACGATGGTTCCGCCGCCGAGGTTGGCGTCGATCTCCAGCCGCCCGCCGAGCCCGGCCATCGCGGCCGCGACGAAGGGCAGTCCGCCGCCGACCCCGAGGATCAGGCCCCGGTCGCCGTCGTCCGCGGTGGTGTAGCCCGGCTCGAGCGCCCGCGCCGGGTCGGCGATGCCCGGGCCGTGGTCGCTCACGCGGACGGTGCGGCCGCCGTCGATGACCGTCACGACCGCGTCGCGGAAGCCGGCGTGCACCAGGTTCTCGACGACCTCCCGCACCGCCGGCACCGGGACCGGCGAGCGCTCGGCGACGGCGTCGCAGACCGCCTCGACCAGGGCCGCCGCATCGGCGTCGGCGAACTCCTCCACCACCGGGGGCACGGCCGGCGCCGACCAGGTCGCGAGGCGCGCACGGGGCGGCTCCGCGAGCCGCGGCGCGGGGGCGGAGGGGGCGGGTGTGAGGGTGAGGGTCCTGGACATCGAGGGCGGGGAGGGGCGGCACTCTACCCCGGCCGGCGCGCCCGATGACACCCCTCCGCGGGGGCTGTGGAGAACAAACCCTCGACTGAGCGGCGAAAACCGCTTGTGCCGAATTGCACAAGAGGATTTCGGGCGTCCCAGAACCGCATGGGCAGTGGGATCCAGCGGTTCTCCACAGGCCTGTCCACATCTGTGGAAGACGATTTCGACCCGGGTTTCGGGGGCCATCCGGACCGCCTTCCACGGGGTCCCGGATGGGCGCGGGGGCAACTGCTATGCTCGGCCACCCGCCGGCGGGCCCCCGCCCGGATTTCGGGTGAGCGAGTGCCAACGACGCTGCGAGGGATCAGGCGTGAAGAGGACCTACCAGCCGAACAAGCGCAAGCGCAAGAAGACCCACGGCTTTCGCGTGCGGATGAGCACCCGCGCCGGGCGCGCGGTGCTGAAGCGCCGCCGCGCGAAGGGCCGCGCGCGCCTCTCCGCCTGAGCTTCCGTGACGGAAGCCGGCACCGCTCCACCGCGGCGCCGAGGGCGGATCACCCGCTCGGGCGACTTCGACACGGTCTACCGGCGCGGCCGCTCGGCGGCGAACCGGCACCTCGTGGTCTACGCGTTCGCGCGGGACGACCGGCCGCCTGGCGAGCCGGCGCGGCTCGGCCTCTCGGTGTCGCGGAAGGTCGGCGGCGCCGTGGAGCGGAACCGGGTCAAGCGGGTGCTGCGCGAGCAGTTCGCGGACCTGGCGCCGTCGCTGCCGGGCGGGACCGACATCGTGGTGATCGCCCGGCCGGGCTGCGCGGAGTACATCGAGGAGCGCGGCTCGGCGGCCATCGGGGAGCGGCTGCGCGAGTTGGCGGAGCGCGCCACCCGCGATCGCGGGGCCGGGGACGGCGCGGAGGCGGCGCCGTGAGGGCCGGCGTGGTCCTGATCGCGCCCATCCGGGCGTACCAGAAGGTCATCTCGCCGATGTTCCCGCGGCGCTGCAAGTACCACCCCACGTGCTCGCAGTACGCGGTCGACGCGATCCGTGAGTTCGGGGTGATGCGCGGCGCCGTGCTGGCCAGCTGGCGCCTGCTGCGCTGCAACCCCTGGAGCCACGGCGGCGTCGACTACGCGCACGACCAGACGGTGTTCCGCACGTGAACCCGCTCCAGCTGCTCGAGGATCCGCTTCGCGCGCTCCTCGACTTCCTCCACGAGAACGCGCACCTCACCTACGGCTGGTCGATCGTCGTCCTGACGGTGATCGTCCGCACGGCCCTGCTGCCGCTGGTGATCAAGCAGTACTCGTCGATGCGGTCGATGCAGATGGTCGCCCCGCAGCTCAAGGAACTGCAGCGCAAGTACAAGGGGAACCGCCAGAAGCTCAACGAGGAGCTCATGGCGTTCTACAAGGAGAACGAGATCAATCCGTTCGCCTCGTGCCTGCCCCTCGTCGCGCAGATCCCGATCTTCATCGCGCTGTACTACGTGCTGAAGGACTTCGCGAAGGAGGCCACGGTCTCCGGCGGCTCGGTCTCGTTCATGTGGCTGATCGACGACGTGCGCGTCGACATCCAGGAGATCGGCTGGGGCGCGATCATCCTCGTGATCATCTACGGCCTCTCCCAGCTGCTCTCCACGGAGCTCTCGGCGACGCCGAACATGCCCGACTCGCAGCGGCGGATCATGCGGATCCTGCCCGTCGTGGTCGTGGTCTTCGTGTTCCAGTTCCCGGTGCCCGCCGGCCTCCTCGTCTACTGGATGACCACGAACCTCTGGACCTGTGGCCAGCAGCTCGTGATGCGGCACCGGATCGGCCTGCACCTGGCCGACCCGGAGGAACTCGCGAAGTTCGAGGCCAACCAACAGAAGCGCGGCTCGCGGACGCCCCCGAAGGAGGCGGCCGCAGGGCTCGTCGAGGGGACCGGGGCCGAGGCCGAGACCGAGCTGGAGACCGACGCCACGCCCGACGCCGAGCGCCGCACCCCGCGTCGCCGCCGCAGGCGCGGGCAGGCGGCCGAGCCGCAGGCCGAGGCCCCGGAGGCCGTGGAGGCCCCCGAGGCGACGGACGCGCCCGACGCGACGGACGCGCCCGAGCCCGCCGCCGTCGAGCAGGCCGAGAGCGGGACCGACGCCGACGCCGACGCCGAGGAGGCTCCGCCCGCCGAGGCCAAGGCCCGCGGGGGGAGCGGCACGGACAACGGCCGCAAACGCTCGGGGGGCGGCAACGCGCCGCGCCGACAGCCGCGCCCGAAGGGCGCCGCCAAGGGCTCGCGCCCCGCGCAGCCCAGCCGCTCCAAGAAGAAGAAGCGCTAGCCGGAGGTGTTCCGTGGGGGGCAATGAGGTCACGGCCGTGGGTCCCGGGGCCGAGGCGGTCGCCACGACGCTGGAGGCGGTCGTCGACGCGATGGGACTGGACGCGCGCGTCGTGGTGGCCGCCGGCCCGGAGGAGACCGACCTGGACGTCAAGGTGGTCGGCGACGGCACGTCGGCGCTGATCGGGCGCGGCGGCGAGACGATCGACGCGCTCCAGTACCTCCTGAGCCAGGTCGCCAGCCGCGCCGAGGGCGGCGCCCGCCGCCGCGTGGCGCTCGACGCCGACGGCTATCGCGCCCGGCGCGAGGCCGCGCTGGTCGAGCTGGCCGAGCAGGCCGCCCAGGAGGCCGTGGAGTACGGCGACGAGATCGAGCTCGACGCGATGACGCCGCACGACCGACGCATCGTCCACATGGCGCTCAAGGAGAAGCCCGGGATCGTGACCCGCAGCGAGGGCGAGGAGCCCCGCCGGCGGATCATCGTCGAGCCCGCGGAGTGAGCGCGGCGGCCCCGGGTTC
>DASSBX010000356.1:0-5059 GCA_035698305.1 Miltoncostaeaceae bacterium
CGCGAGGAAGTGGACCCACCCGGAGCGCAGCAGCGTCTCGGCGGCGCGCCGCGCGGGCTGGCCGTGCTCGCCGGTGAACGACCCGGCGGTGACCTGCAGCAGGGCCCCCCGGCCCACGATGTCGCGCATCCGGTCGGGGGCCCGCTGCACCGCCTCGGCGCGCTCGGGGTGCGCCAGGATCACGCCGTACCCGCGGATCTCCAGGTCGCGCAGCGTCTCGGCCAGCCGCAGCGGCCACCCCCGGAACGGCATCTCCAGCAGCAGCCAGTCGCCGTCGCCCAGGCGCGCCAGGCCCAGGTCGGCGTCGCCGAGGTGCGGCAGCCGGTCGAGCGCCACCTCGGCGCCGGGCATCAGGCGCAGCGGCACCTCCTGGGCGTCGAGGCGCGCCTGCAGGTCGCGCACCCCCTCGTGGATCGCCGCCGGCGGCGTCGGATAACGGGGGTGGACGTGCGGGGTGCAGACGACCGTCCCGGTCCCCGCCGCCACCGCCGCCGCCGCCATCGCGACCGCGTCGCGGGGGGATCCCGGTCCGTCGTCGATGTCCGGGAGGATGTGGCAGTGGAGGTCGATCACCGGCCCAGGGTAGCGGTCCCCCCGGGGGCTGACGGGTGCCGGAGCGCGCGCTATGGTGTCCGTCCTCCGGGGGATTAGCTCAGTTGGGAGAGCGCCTGGATCGCACCCAGGAGGTCAGCGGTTCGAATCCGCTATCCTCCACTCGGATCGAAGAAAGCCTTGCATACGCGGGGCTTTTTCGTGTTGTGCGGGCCCGGGGCGGTCGGGCGCGACCGCGACCTACTCCTGGTGCAGCGCGTCCAGGGGGTTGAGCCGGGCGGCGCGGCGGGCGGGGATGATCGCGGCGATCACGCCCACCACGATTGCCGCGATCAGGATGATCACGAGCGGGACGGCGGAGACCGAGAACTCGAAGCCGAAGTCCTCGAGCGCCTTCACAATGATCCACGAGAAGACCGCCCCGATCACGATGCCGAGGACGCCGCCGATCACGGACGTGATCACCGCCTCGTAGCGCACCATCGCCCGCATCTGCGGCCGGGTGGTGCCGATCGCGCGCAGCATCCCGATCTCCCGCGTGCGCTCCACCACCGACAGCGCCAGCACGTTCACGATCCCGAAGATCACGATGATCATGATCAGGATCCCGAGGGCGTAGAAGATCGTGAGGATCTGGTTGATGTTGTCCTCGAACTCGGCCTTGAACTGGGCCTGGGAGTCGACGCTGATCGACGGGTAGTCGCGCGCCAGCGCGTCGGTGACGGCCTGCTGGACGGCGGCGGGGTCGGCGCCGGGCGTGAACTTGACGACCCCGATGCTGGGGTCGGGCGGCACGCCGAGCTTGTCGGCGGCCGCGTTCGAGACGGTGAAGCCGGTGAAGAGGACCGGGTCCTTGTACTCGCCGATGACCTCGAACCGCCCGGTCCGCCCGTCGCGCGTGTTCACGACCAGCGTGTCGCCGACCCCCAGGCCCGTGTCCTTCGCGAGGTTCTTCTCGATCAGCACCTGGTTCAGCCCGAGCTCCTCGAAGAGCTCGTCCGAGCCGCCGTTCTGCCAGTCGAAGTTCAGGACGTCGGGGGCGGTCTGCGGGTCGAGCGTGTTCAGGAACTGGCTGCCGCCCGGCTCCGTGCGGACCTCCGGGAAGCGGGAGAAGATCGCGGTCTCGACGCCCGGGACGCCCCGGATGACCCCCTCCGCCGACGCGGGGAACGTCGTGAAGGTCTCGGTCTGCAGGATCAGGTCGCCCTGCACCGTCCGGTCGATGGCGCCGGTGAACGTGTCCTTCAGGCTCGTCGAGAAGATCGCGAGGAACGCGAGCACGGTGACGCCGATCATCAGGACGGCCGCGGTGAGCGCCGTGCGCGCCGGGTTCCGGACGGCGTTGGCGCGCGCGAGCCGGCCGGTCGTGCCGCGCGCCGCCTCGATCGGCACGCCCACCACCCGGGCGATGGGGCGGATGAAGAAGCGCGCGGCCATCGCCACCCCGATGAAGATGAGCAGCAGCCCGATGCCGACGGAGGTGAGGATGCTGCCCGCGCCGCCCCCAGAGTTGAGCCCGCCGACGATGAGCACGATCCCCACGACGGCGAAGAGCACCGAGATCCACGGGGCGAGGCGGGCGAAGCGGCTCTCGGGCAGCGCCGCCCCCTCCTGCGCCGCCGCGATCGGCGGCACCCGCGTGGCGCGCAGCGCCGGCAGCAGGGCCGCCACCAGGGTCACGATGGTCCCGACGAGCAGCGCCGTCACCACCGTGCGGCCGCTCACCGGCGCGCCCGACGCCGGCAGCGAGAAGCCGAGGGCGTCGAAGATCGCCAGCACCCCGTAGGCGATGCCGATGCCGGCGATCAGGCCGACGACCGACGAGAGCACGCCGATCACCAGCGCCTCGCCGATGACGTTGCGCATCACCTGGCCGCGGCTGGCGCCGAGCGCCCGGATCATCCCGAACTCGCGGGTGCGCTGGGCGACCGTGATCCAGAACGTGTTGAAGATGATGAAGGCGCCGACGAAGAGGGCGAGCACGCCGAACGTCGTGAGCACCGGCGACAGGAAGCTGTTGATGTCGCTCGAGATCTGGTCGGCCTGGTCCTCGGCGTTCTCCTGGCCCGTCTCGACCTTGACCGTGTCGGGGAGCGCCTTCTGGAGGTTCGCCTTGAGCTGGGTGGGCGACACGCCGTCCTCGGCGGACGCGACGACCACCGACACCTGGCCCTCGCGGTCGAACCACTTCTGCGCGTCGGCGAGGGTCGTCAGCACGAAGGTGGCCCCCGCCACCGACTCCTTCCCGCCGAACGTGAAGATGCCGACCACCTGCACCGGCACCGCGCCGACGTTCGTCGCGAGCTCCACCCCCGACTGGCCGACGCGGATGTCCTTGCGGTCGGCCGTGTCCTTGATCAGCGCCACCTCGCCCGGCTTCTCCGGCAGGTGGCCCTCGACGGCGACGCTGGGGTTGAGCGCCGCGTCGACGGTGGAGAGCACCAGCGTCGGCGCGCCCCCGGTCGATTCGACCTCCTCGCCGTTCACGAGGAGCTGGCCCTGCGCCTGCACCTCGCCGTCGGCGACCGCCACCCCGTCGGTCCGCCGCACCTGCTCCACGATCGACTCGGGCAGCGGCGGCACCTCGGCGCCCGAGCTGTCGAAGAGCGTCTGGCGCTGGACGACGGCGTCGATCTTCTCGTTGCCGGCCTGGAAGATGCTGTCGAAGGCCGACGTGATCTGATCGGTCAGGATGAACGTGCCCGCGACCATCGCGACGCCGAGGATGATCGCGATCGACGTGAGGATCGTGCGGAGCTTGCGGGCCAGCAGGCCCCTGACGACGAGGCGCAGCACCGCTACTCGAGCGACTTGACCACGTCGTAGATCTCGTCGGCCTCCAGGTGACCGTGGTCGCCCACGATCCGGCCGTCCCTGAGGAACAGCACCCGGTCGGCGAACGCGGCGGCGCGGCCGTCGTGGGTGACCATCACGATCGTCTGGCCGTACTCGTCGGCCGACCGGCGCAGCAGCTCGAGCATCTGGGCGGAGGTGGCCGAGTCGAGGTTGCCGGTCGGCTCGTCGGCGAACAGCACCGCCGGGCGGGAGATCAGGCCGCGCGCCAGGGCGACGCGCTGCTGCTGGCCGCCCGACAGCTCGGCCGGGCGGTGCGTGCGCCGGTCGCCCAGGCCCACGGCGTCCACCAGCTCCTTCTCCCACTGGGGGTCGACCTTGCGGCCGGCGATCGCGAGCGGCAGCTCCAGGTTCTCCTCGGCCGTCAGCATCGGGAGGAGGTTGAAGAACTGGAACACGAACCCGACCTTCTCCCGCCGCAGCATCGTCAGCGCCTTGTCCTTCAGCGTGGTGATCTCGGTGCCGTCGATCGCGATCGAGCCGGAGGTCACCAGGTCGAGGCCGGCGAGGCAGTTCATGAGGGTCGACTTGCCGGAGCCCGACGGACCCATGACCGCGGCGAACTGGCCGCGGGGGAACTCGACCGAGACGCCCCGCAGCGCCTCGACCGCCGAGTCGCCCGAGCCGTAGCGCTTCACGACGTCCCGGGCGACGACGGCGGGGGTGGCGGCTGCGGCCGCTGCGCCGTCGGTGGTCACGAGGCGGCCGTCGTCTGCGCCGCCGGCACCAGCTCGACGTTCGTCTCGATGTCGATCGCCGCCATCACCGACCGGGCGTTGGGGCAGGCCTTGACGTGCATCGCGTTGACGCGCGCGATCGTCTCGGCATGGGCCGGGTCGGCCTCCAGCCGGTAGTTCACCGTGATCTTCCGCAGGCGCAGCACCTTGTCGGGCTCCACCACCACCTCGCCGATCGCATCGGCGGTGAGCTGCGGGCCGAGCGCCACGATGCCGCGCGCCTTCAGGGCGCCCCCGAACGTCCCGATCAGGCAGCCGCCGACGGACGCGACGAGGTAGTCGAGCGTCCCGGGGTGCACCTCGACCTGGCCGGGCTCGAATCCGTAGTGGTCGCCCTGCCACCCGGGGACCCCGAACGTCACGTCGGTGCCGGTCATGTGCAGGTGGGCGCGACGGATCGGCGGGCGCTCGCGCGCCAGGCTCACCCGTACCTCGTGGACCGTCTCCTCGGGCATGCTTCCCTCCTGCGCGTCGCCGGAGCCCTTGGTGAAGTCGGCAATCTACGGGGGCGCGCACGCGTTTGCAGACAGGCGGTGAAGCGTCACTCGTCACATTCGTGACGTCATTGACGACCCATCCGTCAATCCGATAGAAACGCCCACCCTCGCCACCGCCCCGGGAAGCCACACGTGACGACGAGTCCAGATCCCGCCCCGACCAACGGGGCCGATGCCCCACGTGCTCTGATCGTCGGCGTACCCGCAGAGACCTACGACGGTGAACGCCGCGTCGCGGTGACCCCGGCCGTCGTACCCGCGCTCGTGAAGCTCGGCGGGGAGGTGGTCGTCGAGTCGGGGGCGGGCGAGCGGGCGGGGTTCACCGACGCGGACTACGAGGCGAAGGGCGCCCGGATCGGCTCGCGCGACGACGCGTGGTCGGCCTCCGTCGTGACCCAGGTGCGGGTGCTCGGCGGCGAC
>DASSBX010000357.1:0-10930 GCA_035698305.1 Miltoncostaeaceae bacterium
CGCGGCGGTCGAGCCGGAGGCCTCGATGTCGTCGGCGTTCAGGATGTTGCCCTGCGAGTCGGTGATCGTGATGCCGGCGGCCTTCAGGCCGGGCACCGCGCCCGAAACGAGCTTGGTGATCCCCTTCACCTGGCCGGACTCCAGGGTCATGCCCGGCTTCATCGCCAGCACGACCGACGCGGTGGTGGGGTCCTGGTCCTCGGTGAAGAGCTGCTCCTGGGGCATCGCGATCTTCACCGTCGCCGTGGCGACGGGGTCGAGGCGGCCGATGGTGCGCGACAGCTCGCCCTCGGTGGCGCGGACGAGGTTCACCCGGTTCGTGAAGTCGGTGGCGCCCAGGTTGCTCTTGTCGAAGATCTCGTTGCCCACGACGGCGCCGCCGTCGAGCACGTTGGAGCCCGCCAGGTCCAGGCGCGCCTTGTCCAGGTCGCCGGAGGGGACCTGGATGGTGGTGCCGCCGTCGGCCAGCTTGTAGCGGATGCCGAGCTCGTCGAGCTGCTTGGTGACGGCCGCGGCGTCGCTCGCGCTCGACGCCGTGGTGAGCGTCGCGTACGAGGTGGCGCCGGCGAACCGCATCAGCACGAACACGCCGACCACGAAGATCAGCACCGCGCCGACGAGCAGGCGCCGGGCGGGGCCGGTCAGCCCCTCCCAGAACCCGGTGACCTTGGTGAGCGCTCCCATTCCTCAGGCCAGCCCTAGACCTGCATCCGGCTGATCTCCTGCCAGCCCTCCACAAGCTTGTTGCGCACCTGGACGGCGGTGTTGAACGCCAGGTCGGCCTGCTCCACCGCGACGAGCGCGACGGTGGGGTCGGCGAGCTGGCCGGTGGCGGCCTGCTCGGCGAGGCGCTCCGAGCCGACCATCTGGCCGTTGAGGCCCGAGATGGCGCTCGACAGGACGCCGGCGAAGCCGGGGTCGCCCGACTCGGCGGCCTTCGCCGCACCGGCGGGCGCGCCGGGTCCGCCGGCCGCCGTGATGGGGCCGGACGGCATGAACGGCATGGACGCGAGGCCCGTGATGGGAGGCAGCGGGCTCAATTGATGATCCTCAGGGCGTCCTTGGCCATGGACTTGGTGGCCTCGAAGGCCGTCACGTTGGCCTGGAAGGCGCGCGTCGCGGCGACCATGTCGGTCATCTCGACGACGGCGTCGACGTTCGGGCGGGTGACGTAGCCCTTGGCGTCGGCGTCGGGGTGCCCCGGCTCGTAGACCTTCCGCAGCGGCGTGGGGTCCTCGACGATGCCGGTCACGGCGACGCCGTGGAGGTCGGCCGAGCTGTCGCCGGCGGAGCCGAGGCCGGCGGGGCGGGGCAGCGAGAACTGCGCCCCGGAGCCGGACGACTCGGCCATCGCCACGGCCTTGCGGCGGTAGGCGTCGCCGACGCCGTTCGTGCTGTCGGCGTTGGCCAGGTTGTTCGCGATCACGTCCATGCGAAGGCGCTCGGCGGCGAGGCCGGAGGCGCTGATTCCGAGCGCGGCGTACATGCCCATCGGTGGAGCTCCTCGGGTGGTCGGGTCAGCGGCCGGTGATGGCCGTGCGGAACTGGGCGAAGCGCTTGTCGAGCAGCGAGACGACGGTGCTCGACGCGAGCTGGTTGGCCGACAGGCGCGCCATCTCGTCGTCGGGGTCGACGTTGCTGCCGTCCACCCGCATCGTCGTCGTGTCGGTGGACATGACGTTCGCGGCCACCTCGTCGACGCGGCGGGTCACGTCGGACCCGTCCCACGCGGAGATGGAGGCCCCGACGTCCATCCGCAGCCGCTGGCGGTCGGCGTCGACCGCGCCGGCCAGGGCCGACTCGAACGACACGTCCACCCGCTTGTAGCCGGGGGTGTCGGCGTTGGCGATGTTGTTCGCGATCGCCGTGTTGCGGGCGCTGTAGCCGGCCATGGCCCGCGTCAGTACGGCGGTGGTCAGGTCGTCGGGGAACATCAGACGACCAGCGCGTCGCCGGACATGAGGGGGGCGACGTCCTCCATGAGGCCCTGCAGCCGGTCGCCGTCCACGCCCAGCACGGCCATCGACTCGGGGTCGATGGCGTACATCATCCCGTCCACGCCCAGGCCGACGCCGAGCATCATGCAGGCGGCGTCCGCCAGGTGCACGCAGTGCGCCAGGGCGGGCTTGAGGCGCGCGTCGTGCGGGGAGTGGTGGCAGCGGATCGCCTCCTCCAGCTCCGGCGGGAAGCTCCAGGCGGCCGCGACCTGCGCGCCCAGCTCCGCGTGGTCGAAGCCGAGCAGCTCGGTCTCGACCTCGTGGAACGGCATCCGCCGCTCCTGCGCGGTGCGGGTGACCTCGTCGAAGGCGTTCTCCATGTAGCCGGAGAGGATCGTCTTGCCGATGTCGTGGAGCAGCCCGGCGACGAACGCCTCCTCCACCGGCGCCAGCTTCACCTCCACCGCGAGCCGGCGGGCGGTGAACGCGACGGCGATCGAGTGCCGCCACAGCTCGCCCTGCTGCAGCCCGTAGCCCGGCAGGGCCCCGTTCAGCAGCCGCGACGTGTGGGAGGAGATCGCGAGGCTCTTGATGGCCGAGAAGCCGAGCAGCACCACCGCCTCGGTCGCGGTCGTGACCCGGCGGGCGTGTCCGTAGAAGGCCGAGTTGGCGAGCTTGAGCAGGTTGGCCGTGAGGCTCTGGTCGCGCAGGATCACCTGCGAGAGCTGCCCCACGGTCATGTCCTGGTCGTCGCACGCGGCGATGACCTCCGAGATGCTCGCCGGCATCGGCGGCAGCTCGGCCACCGCCGATGCGACCTCGGCGGCGCTGAGTCGGGTGATGGTGCTCATGTGCCTCTCGTCCGGTGAGTGCGGTTGCTAGGCCAGCGCGGCGCTGGTGGCCTGCGATCCCTCGAGGCGGCGCTCGGCGACGAGGGCGGTCCAGGCCTCGCAGAGCACCTGGAGGTCGGAGATGACCTCGCCGAGGGTGGGCGCGTCGATGGTGTCCGGCTCGAGCCGCCGGAGGACGTACTCGTAGATGGCGCTCAGGTGGCGGGTGATGGAGCCCGCGGCCGGGTTGAGGCTGCGGTCGAGCTCCTCCACGATCGCGCGGACGCGGCCGACGAGGGCGGTGCCGGTGGCGCGGTCGCCGTCGGTCAGCGCGTGCTGCGCCTGGTGGCCGAAGCGGACGGCGCCCTCGAAGAGCATGAGGACCAGGTCCTCGGGCGACGCCTTCTGGACCTGCTCGGGGGACGGAGTGCTGTGCATCCTGGACGGACCTCTGCGGTCGGGATGGATGATTCGCCGGGGTTCCGTCCCCTCTGCGCCGGCGAGACCACCCGTGCCGGCACCATCCTTCTCGACCCGCCCGCGCGGATCCTTGAGTCCCAGGGACGCGCGGCGATCCGCGCTCCCGGGATCAGTCCTCGCCGTCCTCCCAGGCGATCAGGAAGTCGGGCTCCGTCGCCCCGTCGGGGCGCTGCGGCACCACCCGCGCGGCGACGGCCAGGCGGCCGCTCTCCTCGGCGGGCACGACGGCCAGGTAACGCTGCTCCCCGCCGGCCGCGCCCTCGTGGATGCCGCTGACCACGCGCCGGGGCACGATGCCGCCCTGGCCGTCGGGCGGGCCGGCCACCACCTCCACGCGCACGTCGTCGATGGTGAGGGCGCCGAGCGTGGCGACCACCTCGACGGCCAGCTCCGAGCCGACGGCGACCGATCCGTTGGCGCGCACCTCGCTGCGGACGGCCACGTCCGGCCAGGCGGCCTCCATGCGGTCGCGCCAGCGGGCGAGCTCCTCGGCGGCCCGCCCGCCCCCGGCCGCCAGGCGGGTGGCCCTGGCGTGGGCCGGAAGGTAGGCGCGCTCGGCGTACTCGCGCACCATCCGGCCGGTGCTGAAGCGGCCGCCGGCGTTGCGGATGGCGGCGGTCATCATGGTGGTCCACTCGCGGGGCCGGCCGGAGCGGTCGCGCGAGTAGAACGCGGGGATCACCTCGCGCTCCAGCACCGTGTAGAGGGCCTCCGCCTCGACGGCGTCGTTCTCCTCCGGGTCCTCGTACTGCTCGCCGCTGCCGACGGCCCAGCCGCTGTCGGGCGTGTACCCCTCTGCCCACCAGCCGTCGAGCACCGACAGGTTCAGGCCGCCGTTCACCGCCGCCTTCATGCCGCTGGTGCCGGAGGCCTCGAGGGGCCGGCGCGGGACGTTGAGCCACACGTCGGCGCCCTGCACCAGGTAGCGGGCGACGTGCATGTCGTAGTCCTCGAGGAACACGATCCGGTCGCGCAGCCCCGGTCGCTGGGATTCATTCACGACGGAGCGCAGCACCTCCTTGCCGGGCACGTCCAGCGGATGCGCCTTGCCGGCGATGATGATCTGGACGGGGCGGCGCTCGTCGTCGACCAGGCGCGCGAGCCGGTCGGGATCCCGGAACAGCAGCGACGCCCGCTTGTAGGTGGCGAAGCGGCGGGCGAAGCAGATGGTGAGGGCGTCGGGGCGCAGCGCGTCGCCGGCGGCGCGGCTCGCCACGCGGCGGGAGCCCTGGCGCAGCAGCTGGGCGCGCAGCCGCTCGCGGGCGAACAGCACCAGATGCTCGCGGCGCAGCTCGTGGACGCGCCACAGCTCGCCGGGGGGGATGCGCTCGGCGCGGTCCCACACCGCGGGGTCCTCCGGGTGCTCGCGCAGGGCGGGGCCGACGTAGCGCTCCAGCAGCTCGTGCATCTCGCGGCTGAGCCAGCTGGGGGCGTGGATTCCGTTGGTGACCGACGTGATCGGCACCTCGTCGAGCGGCAGGTCGGGCCACAGTCCCCGCCACATGTGCCGCGACGTTTCGCCGTGGAGGGCCGCCACCCCGTTCGCGAACCCGGAGGTGCGCAGCGCCAGTGGCGTCAGGCCGAAGTCCGCGTCGCCGTCGTCGGGGTGCTCCGCCAGCCCGGCGAGCTCGTCCCAGGTCATCCCGATGGCGGTCGCCAGGGGCTCCAGGTACCGGCGCGCCAGCTCCGGCTCGAACGTCTCGTTGCCGGCGGGCACGGGGGTGTGTGTCGTGAACACCGTCGACGCGGTCACCTGCTCGCGCGCGGCGGCGGCGCTGAACCCGCCCTCGTCCGTGAGCGCGCGGATCCGTTCCAGGGCGAGCAGGGCCGAGTGGCCCTCGTTCATGTGGAACACCGTCGGCGCCATCCCGGCGGCGGCGAGGGCGCGCACGCCGCCGACGCCGAGCAGGATCTCCTGCCGGATGCGCCGCTCGCGGTCGCCCCCGTAGAGGGTGCTGGTGATCTCGCGGGCCTCGTCGCTGTTGGCCGGGATGTCGGCGTCGAGCAGCAGCAGCGGCACGCGACCCACCTGGATGCGGCGCACCGCCGCCGTCACCAGCTCGTCGCCCACCTCCACCTGCACCACCACCGGCCTGCCGTCGGGGCCGGTCTGGTCGGAGAGCGGCAGGTCCGACCAGTCGGTGGCGGGGTAGCGCTCGCGCTGGCCGCCGTCGGGGCCGAGCTGCTGGTGGAAGTAGCCGCTGCGGTACAGCAGGCCCACCCCCACGAGCGGCACGCCGAGGTCGGACGCCGACTTCAGGTGGTCGCCCGCCAGGACGCCGAGGCCGCCGGAGTAGAGCGGGATGCCGGCGTCCAGCCCGAACTCGAGCGAGAAGTAGGCGACGAGCATGTCCGCGGCCTCGTCGTCGGTCGCGAGCAGCCAGCCGGGCTCGTTGACGTAGGCGTCCAGGCGGCGGGCGACGCGGGCCACGATCGCCACGAAGCTGTCGTCGGCGGCGGCCGCGTCGAGCGTCTCCTGGGGGAGGTTGCGCAGCAGCGCCACCGGGTTGTGGCCGAGGCGCTCCCACGCCTCCGGGTCGAGCCGCGCGAACAGGTCGCCGGCCTCCGGGTTCCACGCGGACCAGACGTTGCGCGCGATCTCGCCGAGCCACGCGATGCGCTCGGGCAGCGCCGGGTTGACGTCCACCTCGTGGACCTTCATGCGGGTCGCCTCCTGTCGGCGGGGCCCGGGACCGGGGGATCATAGCCACGCCCCCGGGGGTTCCCCCACACGATCCGGGGCCGTGGCCCCGGGCGCGTCAGCGCGCGCTGTCGAGGTACAGCGAGCTGCCGGCCGGGGCGGGCCGGTAGCCGGCGAGCGCGGTGCGGCCGGAGCGCAGGGAGCCCAGCTCGGCGCGCAGCGCGTCGCGCGCGTCGCCGGCCCGCTCGACCAGCTCCCGCTGGTCGCGCTCCAGCAGCGCAAGGAGGGCCCGGGCCTCGGCGGCGTCCGCCGGGGACAGGGCGGGGGTGTCGTTGGGGGCGATGCGCGCCTGCACCCGCAGCCGCTCGCCGTTGAGGACGGACAGCCGCTCCAGGTCGGCGGCGGCGAGCGCCTGGGCCTGCTCCACCTGGATCTCGCGCAGGCGGCGCAGCTCAGCCAGCAAGGTTCACGCCCACCACGGGGCCGCGGCGCTCGGTGGCCGGCCGCTGCTGCGACGCGATCTGCGCCCACGCCGAGCGCAGGTCGGACATCACGCGGACCGCCTCGCCGACCTCGGCCATGTCCTTGTTCAGCCGGGCGGCGGTGAGCCGCTCGCCGACGTACTCGTAGAGGCTCGCCAGGTTGGTGGCGATCTCGCCCTGGGTCATGTCGAGCGTGACGCGCAGCTCGGTCACGATGTCCTGGGCCCGGGTGAGGCGGCTGCCGGAGGTGCCGATGTCGCCCGCCTCGAACGCCGCCCGCCCCTGCGCGCAGAAGCGCAGGAACCCGTCGTAGAGCATCACCACGAGCTGGCCGGGGGTGGCGGTCTGCGCGGTGTGGGCGGTGTACTGGCGGAGCTCGGTCAGCGGCACGTCGTGGCCCCTTCGGTCGGTCGGGTTCGGAGGGTGCGGGTCGGCGCCCGGGTCAGAGGGCGGCCATCTGGGAGGCCAGGTTCGCGCCCTGGCTCTGGAACTGCGCCACGGCCTTCTCCATGGCCGCGAACTGCGCCTTCAGCGTCCGCTCCTTGAGGTCCATGATCGTCTCGAGCGACGCGATGCGGTCGTCCATCCGCTTGGCGGAGTTCGTGTAGCCGGTGAGCCGGGCGGAGATGATGTCCGTCGAGAAGCTGTTGGCGAACGCCTGGATCTGGCGGGCGATGCCGTCGGCGGGGCCCGAGCCGGCGACGCCGTCGTCCCTGCCGAACACGTTCTGGACCGCGGCGGGGTCGGCGGTGATCGCCGCGGTGAACTTCGCCTGGTCGAGCGTGAGCGTGCCGTCGCGGGAGCCGGTGATGCCGATCTGGGCGAGCGAGTTGTGCTCGCCGGTCATCCCCGCCACGGCCGAGCCGGCGATGCCGCGCAACTGGCCCATGAGCGAGCTCATCGTCTGGTCGCCCTGGAGCGTCCCGGCGGTCTGGGCGGCGGCGTCGTAGGCGGTGGCCCGCTTGATGTTGGAGACGAGGCCGTTGTAGGCGTCGACGAACGCCTGCGCCTTCTTCAGGTTGGCGGCGCTGTCGGCGCCGACGGTGACCGTGGTGGCGCCGACCTTGGTGAGGCTGAGCGACACGCCGTTGACGGCGCCCTCGATGACGTTGCCGGAGCTGGTGACGGCGAGGCCGTTGACCGTCGCGGCGGCGTCGGTGCCGGCCTGCGTGGTGGCGAAGCCGAAGCCGGCGGCCGCGGTCCCGCCGACCGTGATGGCGCTGCCGCTGCCGCTCTCCTTGGCGATGAGCACGAGGCGGTCGTTGATGACGCTGGCGGAGACGCCGGCGTCGTCGGTGCCGTTGATGCGGTCGGCGAACGTCTGGAGGTCGTCACCGGCCTCCACGGCCACGTCCACGGTGGTGCCGCCCACCCCGATGCTCAGCGTCTGCCCCGCGGTGAGCGCCGGCGCGGCGCCGGAGGCCATGGTGTGCGCCTGCGCGAGGCTGGTGACCACCACGTTGTAGGTGCCGGCGGCGGCGGCGTTGGTGGCGCTCGCGCCGAGGATGGACGTGTCGGCGGCGGTCGCCGTCTTCGCGGCGAGGGCGTTCGGCTTGTACATCTCCGCCGCCGCGTCGCGCAGCTTGCCCAGGAGCGTGTTGATCTCCTGGACCACGCCCTTCTTGGTGTTCAGCGTCTTCTTGTCGAGCTCGATCCGGTCGATCGGGGCGCGCTCCAGCTTCATCAGCTGGGTCACGATCGACGCGGTGTCGATGCCCGACCCGAGGCCGCTGAAGCTGATCGCCGGGCCGGATGTCGCGTTGGTGCTCATCGGTCCCCGGCTACGAGGTGGCGTCCACGTTCATGCCGGTCACCGCGGCCAGGGCGGAGATCTGCTCGAGCACGCGCCGGTCGGGCACCTCGCGGAGGACCTCACCGGTGTTCCTGTCGAGCATCGTCACGGTCACCCTGCTGGTCGGCTGGTGGATCTCGAACCTGGCGGTCACATCGGCCGCGTGCAGGTCCAACTTGAGCGTGCTGGGCGGCGTCCAGCGCTCGCTGGGCTTCGCCAGCCGGGGGGTGTCCCCGGGGGGTTCGTGCTCCGTCCCGGGGGGCGGCCGCAGGAAGCGTGGGGCACGGATCGCGGGCTCGCTCGCATCGGGGCGAAGGGGGGTGACGTCCATGTCAGCTCCGTTCGCGGGTTCTGGTGAGCGTCCCGGGACGGACGCCCTCTTCCCCCCGTGATCGGCAGTTGCGGGCATTTCCTGTATGCGGCCCGGCGGCGCGGCCGCGGGCGGCGCGTTCAGACGCCGGCGCCCGCCAGCAGCGACATCGACTGCCGCAGCTCCCGCAGCACGCTGGAGTGCGGGTACACCATCAGCCCCTCGCGCAGCACCGCGTCGGCGTCGGCGTAGCGGCCGGAGCCGGCGAGCAGGCCGGCCAGGTCGATGTGCCGCGACATGTTCTGGTCGTCGTGCTCCAGCGCCGCCCGCAGGAACGCCTCGGCGTCCTCGTCGAGCTGCTTCGACTGGCAGATCCGGCCGAGCGCGGCGAGGGCGTCGGGGGTGGCGTCCCCCGCCTCGACGGCGGCGATGAGCCGGTCGGCCGCGGGATCGGGGAAGTCGTTGACGTAGAGGAGGTACCCGAGCCGCCCGTCCACGTCGCGCCGCGACCCGGCGATGCCGTAGAGCAGCGGCACCAGCGCGTTGAACGTGGCGAGCTCCCCCAGGCCGAGCAGCGTGGACGCCAGCTCCATCACCGCGTCGAGCACGGCGTCGCGGTCGGCGCCGGCGGGCAGCGCCGGCACGTCGCCGGCCGGGTCGGTCGCCGCGGTCAGGGCCAGCTCGTAGGCGGTGGCGTACAGGCCGTCCGCGACCGGGCGCAAGCCCTCGATCGCGTCGCGCACCTCGGCGGCGTCGTCGGCGATCAGGCCCACCAGCACCCGCTTGGCGTGGGCGAGCTGGTGGCTGGAGGTGCCGGGCGCGATCGCGGCGAGCTGCCCGCGGGCGCCGTCCAGGTCGCCGATGCGGATGAGCGCGTCGGCCATGGTCAGGGCGATCGCCCCGTCGTCCGGCTTCAGCTCGCGGGCCTCGGCGAGGACGGCGAGGGCGTGCTCGGCGTGGTCCTCGTGCAGCAGGACGTCGGCGACGGCGCGCAGCGACTCCTCGCGCCGGGCGGGCGCGAGGATCGACGACATGTACTCCCGCACCTCCAGCGGCGGGTCGGTCCCCAGCAGCAGCCGGGTGAGGCGCACGACCGGGGCGGCGTAGTGGCCGCGGGCCTCGCGGATGGCGTTGCGCTGGCAGCGGACGGCCTCGGCGTTGTCGCCCATCATCTCGTGGAGCACCCCGAGGGCGTGCCACGAGTAGAACGAGCCCATCCCCGCCTGGGCGAGGTACCGGTCGCCGCCGTGGTCGCCGAGCTCGATGGCGCGACGGAAGCTCTTGACGGCGGCGCGGTATTCGCGGCGGGCGGTGTGGACCTGCCCCTGGAGGTAGTGGAGGTCGGTGAAGTCCGGGTACGCCTGGAGGGCGTCGGCCAGCACGTCGAGGGACTCGTCCCACCGCTCCAGCGCGTGGAGGGTGGCGACGATGTTCCGCAGCAGCAGCGACGCGTAGTACGCCTTGAGCGAGCTCAGCTCGCGGAACGACGCCGTGAAGTACTCGAGCGCCTCGTCCATCCGGCCGACCCGCTGGTACTCGACGCCGGCGTTGAAGAGCGTGAAGGAGTCGTGCGGCTTGCGCGCGACCTCCTCCATCACGATCGCCATGTTGCGGTCGGTCTTCTCCTTCGCCCGGCTGGTCGGCTCGAGGTAGCCGTAGTGGTGGATCTCGATCCCGACGAAGCGCGTGCAGCGGCCGCCCTCCGGGTCGACGGTGCCCATGATCTGCTCGTGCAGGGCGCCGCTGTACCGATAGGCGGGCCGGTTGCGGAAGATGCGGAACGCCGAGTTGACGACCGACTCGATCCCGCGCTCCTCGCCGATGAAGTTGACCTCGCGCAGGCAGTACCCCTCCATCGACTCGTCGTGGAGCAGGTCGCGGACCCTCGCCGCGTCGACCAGCTCCTCGTCGGCGTCGAGGACCAGGATCCACTCGCCCGTCGCCGCCTCGATGGCGGTGTTGCGCGGGGCGGCGAAGTCGCCCTTCCACTCCTCGTGCAGGACCCGCGCCCCGAACGACTCGGCGATCTCCACGGAGCGGTCGACCGACCCGGTGTCCACGATCACGATCTCGTCGACGACGCCCTGGACGCTCTCGAGGCACCGCGCGAGGTGCTCCTCCTCGTCGCGCATGATCATGCAGAGCGACAGGCGCTGCGGCGTCCGCTCCCTCGGCGTCGACAGGCTCGCGATCTTGAGTCCCATCCCGGTCCTTCCGGTTCGTGGATCCTGGGTCGTCGGGGCCCGTATCGGCAGGCATGAGCCCGGCTTGAGGCGGGGACGGCGGACGGACCGGGGCGGCGGGGGCGTCCGCGACCCCCCGGGAGACGTCGTCGCGGACGGCGGTCCTCGCCGCCTGCGGCGCCTGGGAGGGGGGCTGGGCCGCTCCGGACGCGCGGCTCTGCGGTCGCGTCCCGAGCCGACGTCCGGGTGGCTCGTCGCCTCCCCGATCGGCGGTT
>DASSBX010000358.1:0-3164 GCA_035698305.1 Miltoncostaeaceae bacterium
AGCCGTTAACCGCGGCGCGGCCCGCCGCCGGATCGCCGGGGCCGAGGAAAATCAGGCCTGGCCGGCGGACGGCTTGCCCAGCGCCGCCTGGGCTGCGGCAAGCCGCGCGATCGGCACGCGGAACGGCGAGCACGACACGTAGTCGAGGCCGGCGCGGTGGAAGAACGCCACCGACGCCGGGTCGCCGCCGTGCTCCCCGCAGATGCCCAGCTTGATGCCGGGCGTCGACTCGCGCGCGTCGGCCACCGCCATCTCCACCAGCTTCCCGACGCCGGGCTGGTCGATCGTCTCGAACGGGTTGTAGGCGATCACGTCGTTCGCCAGGTAGTAGGCCAGGAACTTCGTCTCGGCGTCGTCGCGGCTGAACCCCAGTGTCGTCTGGGTGAGGTCGTTGGTGCCGAACGAGAAGAAGTCGGCCTGCTGGGCGATCGTGCTGGCGCGCAGGGCCGCACGCGGCAGCTCGATCATCGTGCCGACCGTGTACCCCACACCGGTGCCCCGCTCGCGCAGCACCGTCTCGGCCACGTCGACCACCTGCTCGCGCATGATCCGCAGCTCGTCCTCGAACCCGACCAGCGGGATCATGATCTCCACGTGGGGCGCGTCGCCGGTCTCGTCCTTCACCGTGCACGCGGCGTGCATGATCGCCGCGACCTGCATCCGGTAGACGTCGGGCCACTCGATGCCGAGGCGGCACCCGCGGGTGCCGAGCATCGGGTTGACCTCGTGCAGCTCCTGCACCCGGCGCAGCTGCGCCTCGGCCGCCGGGTCGTCCTGCCCCGTGGCCTTCGCCACCGCCACCCGCGTCGAGAGCTCCACCAGGTCCGGCAGGAACTCGTGCAGCGGCGGGTCGAGCAGCCGGATCGTGACCGGCAGCCCCGCCATCGCGCGGAAGATCCCCTCGAAGTCGGCCTGCTGGAACCCGCGCAGCGTGTGGAGGGACTCGACCCGCTCGGCGGCGTCCTCCGCCATGATCATCGCCTGCACGATGGGCAGGCGATCCTCGCCCTGGAACATGTGCTCCGTGCGGCACAGGCCGATGCCCTCGGCGCCGAACTCGCGGGCCCGCGCGGCGTCCTCGGGCGTGTCGGCGTTGGTGCGCACCTGCAGGCGGCGGACGCGGTCGGCCCAGCCGAGGATCGTGACCAGCGACGGGTTGTGGGGGTCGGGGGGCAGCAGCGGCGCGTCGCCGGCGAACACGCTTCCGCTGGTGCCGTCGATCGTGATGCGGTCGCCCTCGCGGAACG
Organism: Miltoncostaeaceae bacterium; assembly: GCA_035698305.1. Lineage (GTDB taxonomy): Bacteria > Actinomycetota > Thermoleophilia > Miltoncostaeales > Miltoncostaeaceae > Miltoncostaea. Next base: position 1,248 of record DASSBX010000358.1, read on the forward strand.
TCTCGCCGTCGATCGAGATCGTCCCGTCGTCCTGGAACCTGATGGCGGTGACGCCGCACACGGCGGGCTTGCCCATGCCGACCGCCACGATGGCCGCGTGGCTCGTCTTGCCGCCGCGGGCGGTGAGGATGCCCTGGGCCGCCACCATCCCGTGGAAGTCGTCGGGGGTGGTCTCGTCGCGCACGAGGATCACGTCCTCGCCCGCGCGCCCCAGCCGCTCGGCGTCGTCGGCCGTGAACACGATCGTCCCTGCGGCCGCCCCCGGCGACGCGGCCACGCCCGTCGCGAGCGCCTCCGGCGCGCGGCGCGCGTCCAGCTGGGGCAGCAGCAGCTGGCGTACCTGGTCGGCGTCGACGAGGTTCACCAGCGATTCATCCTCGGTCACCAGGCCCTCCTCGACCAGGTCGACGGCGATCCGGGCCATCGCCTGGGCCGAGCGCTTGCCGTTGCGCGTCTGCAGCATGTAGAGCGCGCCGTCCTCGATGGTGAACTCGACGTCCTGCATGTTGCGGTAGGTCCGCTCCAGCAGGCCCATCGTCTCGATGAGCTGGTCGAACGCCTCCGGCAGCTCGTCCCGCAGCTCCACCAGCGGCCGCGGCGTGCGGATGCCGGCCACCACGTCCTCGCCCTGCGCGTTGATGAGGAAGTCGCCGAAGGGCTCCCCCTTCTCGCCGGTGACGTTGCTGCGCGTGAACGCCACCCCGGTCCCGGAGCGGCCGCCCGTGTTGCCGAACACCATCTGCTGCACGTTCACGGCGGTGCCCAGCTCATAGGGGATCCGGTTGAGTCGCCGGTAGTCGTGGGCGCGCTTGTTGTCCCACGACTCGAAGACCGCCCTGATGGCGGCGTCGAGCTGGGCGCGCGGCTCCTGCGGGAAGTCCTCGCCCTTCGCGTCGCGGTAGATGGCCTTGTACGTCTCGATGAGGCCGGCCAGGTCGTCGGCGGTGAGGTCGACGTCCTGCTCCACCCCCCGCTCCCGCTTCAGGGCGCCGAGGGCCTCCTCGAACAGCTGCTTCGGCACCTCGGCCACCACGTCGCCGAACATCTGGATGAAGCGCCGGTAGGAGTCGTTGGCGAAGCGCGGGTTGCCCGTCCGGCTCGCGAGGCCCTGGACGCTGTGGTCGTTGAGCCCCAGGTTGAGGACGGTGTCCATCATCCCCGGCATCGAGAACTTCGCGCCGCTGCGCACCGACACCAGCAGCGGGTTCCCGGCGTCGCCGAGGGACTTCCCGACGGCCGCCTCCAGCGCGGCGAGGTGCTCGGACACCTCCTCGTCGAGCCCCTCCGGGAACGCGTGCCCGCCCTTCAGGTAGGCGATGCAGGTCTCGGTGGTGATCGTGAAGCCCTTCGGGACGGGGAGCCCCAGCCGTGTCATCTCCGCGACGTTCGCGCCCTTGCCGCCGAGCAGGTCGCGCATGTCCCGCGACCCCTCCGCGAAGTCGTAGACCCGTTTGACGTCGACGCCGGTGCTCAACGCGCCCCTCCCCCTTCGGTGACCCGCTCGAAATCCGCGATCCGCGAGAGCTGCGACGCCGCCGCGCGGACCAGCCCGTACCGCCGCGCCCGCACCCCGGGGTCGTCGGCGTTGACCAGCACATCCGTGAAGAAGCGGTCGACCGCCCCGGCCAGCGGGCCGGCCGCGCGGAGGGCCGCGGGCAGGTCGCGGGCGTCCACCGCCGCCTCGATCGCCGGTCCGGCCGCCGCCATCGCGTCGCGCAGCGCCGCCTCGCCCGGGTCGTCGCCGGGCGCGACCGGCTCGTCCTCGCCGGGGCCCTTGCGCGCGATGCGCTGCAGGCGGGTGGCGGCGGTCCACGCGGCCTCCCACTCCGGCGTGCCGCGGGCGGCCTCGATCGCCCGCGCCCAGTCGGCCAGCGAGGGGGCGCCGTGGCGGACGCCCCGGGCGGCCGCCAGCGCCTC
>DASSBX010000359.1:0-5982 GCA_035698305.1 Miltoncostaeaceae bacterium
GGCTTATGCTCCTGGGCGTGATCCTCGCCGCCCTGCTGATCCGCCGGCGCGACGTCGCGATGGTGCAGGCCACCGAGTCCGTGCACGCGGGGGTCTAGCGCCGACCGTGTCCGAACCGCTCCGCTCCGACGCGCGCCGCAACCGGGAGAAGATCCTCGCGGCCGCGTCGGAGCTGTTCGCCCTGGAGGGCCCTGACCTCTGCGTCGACGACATCGCGCGTCGGGCGGGGGTCGGGCACGCCACCGTGTTCCGCCGTTTCCCCACGAAGGACGACCTCGTCCTGGCGATGTTCGAGGAGCGCCTGGACGAGATCGCGCAGATCGCGGAGGCCGCGTCGATGCGCGACGATCCGTGGGATGGGATCGTCGAGCTGATGACGGAGATCGGCGAGCGCCACGCCCGGGACCGCGGGCTGATGGAGGCGCTCGGCACCCAGGTCTTCGGGTCGCCGAGGTTGACGGAGCACCGCCTCCGGATCGTGGACCCCATCGGCCGGCTGCTCGGCCGGGCCCAGGAGGCGGGCGCCGTGCGCCCCGACCTGCAGCCCTCGGACGTGATGTTCCTGATCTCCGCGGTGGCGAAGTCGTCGCCGTGCCACTTCGAGATCCCGGACCTGTGGAAGCGCTACCTCGGTGTGATCCTCGACGGGATGCGCCCCGAGCCCGCCACCCCCCTGGCGCCCCCCGCCCCCACCATGGACGAGGTCGAGCGCGCCCTCGGGGCCGTCAGCGCCCGCGCGGGAGCCGCCCAGCAGCAGTAGGTCCACCCGTTGTGCCGGGACGGCTCAGGCCGCCGCGGTCGCCGCCGCGGGCCCGGCGCGCTCGGGTCCGGCGCGCGCCAGCCAGCGGGCCTCCGCGAACCACCGGTACGGCTGCGCCACGCGCATCTGCCGCTCCTTGCCTGGTTCTCCTTCAGCAAGAAGCGAGGCGAGAGCCGCAGATCGCGGGTGGCACCTGAACTCTCAGGCGACCCGTGCCCGCGTCACCTCCACACGAATGCCCGAAGACCCCCCGAGGGGGACTCGCGGACAGACGCGACCGAGCGATCGGCCCCCCTCCCGGTGGGGCTCGACCCGGCTGCTGGCGGCGGAGCCGGATCGCGCCGGGGCCGATGAGCCGGGTGCGGGACGCCGCCCGGGCCCGAGGGGGGACCTCGCTACCCGGTGGGGTCCATCTCGATGGGGAGGAGGACGCCGTCGCGGAGGTGGACGTCGGCGCGTGCCAGCGGCTCCCCGCCCCGCGTCACCGTCCCCCGCAGGGTGGTCCGCGCGTACGCCGTCGTCGTCACTCAGCCCCCGGCCGTCGCAATGACCTCCGTGGGCGGGCGATAGGGGATGACCTCGCGGAACAGGCGGCGCCCGACGAGGAGGACGAAGGCGGCGATGCAGATCGCGATGGCGGAGAAGATCGCGAGGGCGCCCGTCAGGCCGATGGCGTCGCCCAGGTACCCGAGGGCCACGGTCGGGATGGTCCCCGCGTACGCGCACATGTAGAGCAGCGACATCAGCTTGCCGCGCTCCTCGAGGGGCACGATCGTCCCGCAGATCACGGTGCCGCCGTACAGGATGAACCCGTTCATCACGCCCGTCGCCGCCGCCGCGACGATCACCAGGGCGACGGCGTCGAGCTCCGACGACAACACGATCAGCAGCGACAGCACCGACGTCGACGCGGCGCCGATCATCACGGAACGCCGCGGGTCGAGGCCGCGGGCGATGAACGGCGCCAGGCCGCCGAGCGACAGCACCAGGAAGCCGATCGCGCCGACCACGGCAAGGTTGTCCACCTTCAGCGTGTCGACCACGAAGATCGGCACCACCGACAGCTCCGTCCCCTCCACGAAGCTCATCAGGAAGGTCGCGGGCGCCACGTAGGTCAGGAACCCGAGCGCCTGCCCCTGCGGCACGCCGATGCGGATCCGGAACGGGGGGTTCGTGCCGCGGGCCTTGCGGATGAGGGTCTCCGAGGCGGTGGCCACGGCGATCATCCCGATGATCATCACCACGATGTGGATCTCGAAGATCAGGTGCCGCGGGTCCGGCGCGTACTCGGCGGTGATGCCGGCGATGCCGGGCCCCAGGCCGAAGCCCACCCGGAACGCGACGCCGGCGAGCGCTGCGGCGAGCGCCTTGCTGTCCTGCCGGGCGTGGTCCACCACGAACGCGGCTCCCACGCCCAGGAAGCCGCCGATCGCGAGCCCCTGCAGCACCCGGCCGGCGAACAGGAGGGGGACGCTCTCGGCCAGCGCGAAGACCAGCGACGCCAGCGTCATCGTCGCCATCGCCGGCAGCAGCAGCCGCTTGCGCCCCAGGCGGTCGGCGAGGTTCCCCGCGATGAGCATCGTCGGGCAGACGGTGACCGTGTAGGTCACGAACAGGAGGGTCGCCGTGCCGGTCGAGAGGCCGAAATCGCGCTGGTAGAGCGGCAGCAGCGGCGTCAACGTGCTCGTGCCCATCGTCAGCACGAGCATCCCGATCATGGCCTTCCAGGAGCCCGGGGTCACCCCGCCACGATACGGTGTAAGCCGTGGAGGTCGCCCCCGCCCATGTGAAGGCCCTCGCCGCGCTCGCGGTGGAGGTCGGCGCCAACGTCCAGGACGGCCAGGTGGTGAGCGTGAGCTGCCGGCCCGGCCAGGAGGAGCTGGTGCGCGCGATCGCCGTCGCCGCCTACCGGCGGGGCGCGAAGTACGTGGACGTGTCGTGGTTCGACCCCCACGTGAAGCACGCTCGGGTGGCGCACGCGGCGGAGGACACCCTGGAGTGGGTGCCGCCGTGGCTGGGGGAGCGGATCACCCGGATCGGCGAGATGGCGGGCGCCACCATCGCCCTGTCCGGCCCGACGGCGCCGGGCCTGTTCGACGACGTCGACCAGGAGCGGGCGGCGAAGGACCGTCTGCCGTCGGTGCGCGAGACGATCCCGGTGATCATGGGGGCGCTGGTCAACTGGACCGTGATCCCGTGCCCGCACCCCGCCTGGGCGGCCCTCGTGCACCCGGATCTGGAGCCGGACGACGCGTACGCGCGCCTGTGGCGCGACATCGCGCACGTGTGCCGCCTCGACGAGCCGGATCCCGCCGCCGCGTGGCGCGACCGGGGCGCGCAGCTCGCCGCGGCAGCCGACCGCCTCAACGCCCGCCGCCTCGACGCCCTGCGCTTCGTGGGCCCCGGCACCGACCTGCGCGTGGGCCTGCTGCCCCAGTCGCGCTGGGTGGGCGGCGGCGACCACCGCGACGACGGCCTGCCCCACCTGCCGAACATCCCGACGGAGGAGGTGTTCACCACCCCCGACCCGACGCGGACGGAGGGGCACGTCGCCTCCACGCAGCCGCTGGAGGTGGGCGGCACCATCATCCGGGGCCTCCGCGTACGCTTCGAGGGCGGCCGGGCCGTGCAGATCGACGCCGACTCCGGCGCGGAGGTGCTGCGCAGCCGGGCGGCGGTGGACGACGGCGCCGCCCGCCTCGGGGAGGTGGCGCTGGTGGACGGCAGCGGCCGCATCGGGCCGCTCGGCGTCACGTTCTTCGACACGCTGCTGGACGAGAACGCCGCCAGCCACATCGCGATCGGCGCCGGCTACCCGAAGGGCACGGACGGCACCGCCCCCGCGGACGCCGTCAACGACTCGGACATCCACATCGACTTCATGGTCGGCGGCCCCGACGTCACCGTCCTGGCGGTCGACGCCGACGGCCACGAGACCCCCCTGCTGGTGGGAGGCGACTGGGCGGGCTGACCAGGCGGCCCCGCAGCACCGACAGCGCGAGCCGGCGCAGCGGCGGCACGCGCGCCGCCAGCGGCAGCAGCGCGCCGTGCACCACCCCGCGGCCGCGCGGGGGCGACACGGCGCGCAGCCCGTCGAGGAGGTCGCGAAGCCGCCGCTCCTCGGCGCGGTCGAGCGCCCAGCGCCACGGCGGCGGACGGTAGCCCTCGCGGGTGACCACCTGCCCCCGGCGGGTGCGCTCCGCCAGCCACCGCGGCACGGCGTCGAACACGAAGGGCGCGCCCGGGAACCGGGCGCCGGCCGCGGCGAGCAGCCCGTGCACCTCCACCGGCTCCAGGTACATCAGCAGGCCCTGCGCGGTGATGAGGACCGGCCGCGCCGGGTCGACCTCGTCCATCCACGCAGGGTCGGTCGCCGAGCAGGGGACGTCCCGCCGCCGCCTCGAGGGCGGCAGCAGGCGACGGCGCAGGTCGACCGCCTCCGGCAGGTCGACGCCCAGCCACCGCACCGTGCCGTCGTCGACGCGCCAGAACCCGGTCTCCAGCCCCTCCCCCAGCGCCACCACCGTCGCCCCCGGCGACGCCGCCAGGAACCGGCGCACCTGCCCGTCGAAGGCGCGGGCGCGAAGGGCCTGCCACTGGCCGAGGCCCCCGGCGCCGAACCGCTCGGCGAAGGGGAAGTCGATCCGGGCGACCAGGTCGACGGCGACGGGGTCGAGGATCACCGCGTCCGGGCGGGCGGCCTCCGTGGCGCGTTGGTGGAGCGTCCACAGGAGCGTCTCCGGCACGCCGCCGAGGCGCACCGGCCCCGCCGGGGCGGGCCGGTCAGGCGGAGGAGGCGTCGCCGTCGCGCAACAGCCGCTCGGTGGCGACGCCCGCGAGGGGGTGGTCGGCGGCCTTCAGCGCCTCGGCGAACAGCACCCGGTCGATGCGGCCCTGGAAGATCGGCACGTCCAGGTCGTGTGCGGCGTTGACGACCTCCCCGCGTCCCACCTCCAGCGTGGCGGCGATGTCCTCCGGCGTCAGATGAACGGCCATGGCGTCCTCCCCTCGGGTCCCCGGGCCGTGGACAATGCCACGGAGGGGGCCGGCCCACGACCCCCGCCAGAGGGAGGGGACATGCCGTTCATCGACCTGGTGACCGACGACGACGCCGAGGGCGACGCGGCGGACATGCTGGCCGCCATCCGCGCCGCCGGCGACGTGCCCAACCACGCCCGGCTGCTCGCCCTGCGACCCCGGGTGCACCGTGCGTGGCGCGAGCTGCTCGCCGCCATCACCGAGCACATGGACCCGCGCCGCTACGAGCTGGTGACCCTCGCCGCCGCCCGCGCCCTGGGCTCCAGCTACTGCATGCTCGCCCACGGGACGGTGCTGCTGGACGGCCACTACGACGCCGGCGCCCTGCGCGAGATCGCCGTCGACCATCGATCGGCCGGCCTCGACGACGTCGACGTCGCCGTGATGGACCTGGCCGCCGCGGTCGCGACGGACGCGGCGTCGGTGACGGCGGAGGACGTCGACCGCCTGCTGGCCCTCGGGCTCACGCAGGCCGAGGTCTTCGACGTCGTGCTCGCCGCAGCCGCCCGCTGCTTCTTCTCCTCCACCCTCGACGCGCTGGGGGTCGAGGCCGACGCCTCCTACGCCCGCCTGGAGCCGGGGCTCCGCGACGCGCTCACGGTCGGACGGCCGATCGCCTCGTCCGGGGCCGGCTGACCGCCGACGGCGCACGCGTGACCGGTCACGCCTGCGCCGGCCCGGACGATCACGCGGCCCGCACCTCCACCTCGTGGTCGACGGTCACCGGGTTCGCCACGATGTCGAGCACCGGGCAGTGCCGGTCGACGGCGTCGGCGAGCTCGCGGTAGCGCTCCTCGCTCTCCGGGCCGACCAGGACGACTCGGTGGTGGATGCGCGTGAAGCCCGGGCGCACGCCCTCCGCGAGGCCGAACAGGCCGCCCAGGTCGATGTCCCCCTCCGTCTCGAAGCGCACGTCGTCGAGCTGGATGCCGAGCATCGCCGCCCACACCCGGTAGGTGATCGCCTGGCAGGTGCCGAGCGCCGCCAGCACCAGCTCGACGGGGTTCGGCCCCACGTCGGTGCCCCCGATCATCAGGGGCTCGTCGACGTCGAGGATGTGGTCCCGCGCCGTCGCGGTGCACCGCACGCCCTCCACCAGGCCGCCGGTGGCGCCGAGCGTGAGGCGGCCGTGCTCGGGCGTCGCCCGGATGTCGGCGATCACGTCGGGAAGCGGGGTCGGTTCG
>DASSBX010000360.1:0-2317 GCA_035698305.1 Miltoncostaeaceae bacterium
AGGGCCGGCCGATGCGAGATCAGGTCCTGATCGAGCGTGATCCGCTGCTCGCCGAGGACGGCCTCGTAGGTGCCGTCGCGGCGCTCGAGCCGCGCGTCGAGCAGGTTCATCGCCGGGCTGCCGATGAAGCCGGCCACGAACACGTTGACCGGGTGGTCGTAGACCTCCTGGGGCGGAGCGACCTGCTGGAGCCGCCCCTTGCGCATCACGGCGACCCGGTCGCCCATCGTCATGGCCTCGACCTGGTCGTGCGTCACGTAGATCGTCGTGACGCCGAGGTCGGACTGGAGCTGGCTGATCTGGGCGCGCACCTCGACGCGCAGCTTCGCGTCCAGGTTGGAGAGCGGCTCGTCCATCAGGAAGACCTTGGGCCGCCGCACGATCGCCCGGCCCATCGCCACCCGCTGGCGCTGGCCGCCCGACAGCGCCCCCGGCTTGCGCCCCAGGTAGTCGGTGAGCCCGAGCGTGCGGGCCGCCTGCTTCACCCGGGTGTCGATCTCGGCCTTGTCCATCTTCGCGAGCCGCAGCCCGAAGGCGATGTTGTCGTACACCTTGAGGTGGGGGTACAGCGCGTAGCTCTGGAACACCATCGCGATGTCGCGGTCCTTCGACGGGACCCGGTTCACCACCCGGTCGCCGATCCGGATGCGGCCCTCCGTGATGTCCTCGAGCCCCGCCACCATCCGCAGGGCCGTGGTCTTGCCGCACCCGGACGGACCCACCAGGACCATGAACTCGCCGTCGGCGATGGACAGGTCGAAGTCGTCCACCGCCCGGGCGCCGCCGGGATAGACCTTCCCCACGCCCTCGAAATCGACGGTCGCCATCGATCAGCGCGGTTCGGTGATGCCGGTCATGCGCGCCTCCGTCCCCGTGTTCGTGCGATATGAAACGTACCCTCTCGGATGGACGCCGATGAGTCCAGGGTCGCCGGGAGGTCCCCGTGGTGGACGGACGGACGAGAGGAGGTCTCCGATGGGAACCGCGACACCGACCCCCGAGCTCGACCAGCGCTACAGCAGCGGCGGCGCGCCACCGACCGCGTGGGACGAGGCCCGTGAGCGGCTCATCCGCGCCGACGTCTACTGGATCTCCACGGTCCGGGGCGACGGCCGTCCGCACGTGACGCCGCTCCTTGCCGTGTGGGCGGACGGGGCGATGCACGTCTCGACGGGGCCCCTGGAGCAGAAGGCGCGCAACCTCGCGGCGAACCCGCACTGCATCCTCACCACCGGGACCGGTTCCATCGAGGAGGGGCTCGACGTGGTGCTGGAGGGGACGGCCGAGCGCGTCACCGGCCGCGACCGGCTGGCGGCGCTCGCCGGGATGTGGGTCGCCAAGTACGGCGAGGTGTGGCGCTTCCGGGTGTGGGACGACGAGGGGTTCCACCACCGCGAGGAGGCGGACGTCGACCACGACGCCGTGCCGGACATCGCTCACGTGTTCGCGATCCGGCCGGACCGCGTCTTCGCCTTCCGCAAGGGCGCGGTCTTCAGCCAGACCCGCTACCGACTCAGCGGCTGAGGCGGGTCCCCTCGGTCAGCGCGGGCCGGCGGGCGCCGAGGAAGAAGATCCCTGGCAGCCCGGGCGTCTCGAACCCCAGGCTCGGGTTGCGCCGCAGCGTGGACGCGGCCAGGGTCGCCGTGCCGGTGCGGTCGTCGCTGACGAAGAAGATCGCGCCGCCGCCCTCGCGCGCCCGGTTCCCCTCGATCAGCGTGCCTCGCAGCGTCAGGGTGAAGCGGTTGCCGTCCAGGTAGATGGCCCCGCCGCTGCCGCCGCCGGGGGCGCCGCCGCGCGCCGGGTTCGCCCCACGGCCGACGGCCCGGTTGCCGCGGAAGGTGCTGCCGGTGATCGTCCACGACACGCCGATGCTGCTCAGCGCGCCCCCGTTGGAGCAACGGCCGCCCAGGAAGGTGCTGCCGGCCACGCGCACCGGCCGGCCGCGGAACTGGCTGAGCGCCCGCACCGCGGCGCCCCCCACGTCGGGGCCCGTCCGGTCGCAGCGGTTGCCGACGAACCGCGCGCGGATGACGGCCAGCCGCCCGCCCCGGGCGAAGATCGCGCCGCCGCCACCACCGTCGGCCGTCTCGCCCGTCGCGTTCCCCGCCCGGAGCGTGATGTCCCTCACCACCAGCCGCGGCGTCGCCTGGTCCTGGCAGTCGGTCGTCCAGCCCTGCGCCCGGTCGCAGGTGTTCTGGTACAGGATGCGGCGCTTCCCGCCGCCGCTCAGCGTCACCCGCCCGCGACCGTCGAGCACGACCCGGCGGCTCGTGTTGACCACCTTCGCCGTCTGGCGCAGCACGATCCGCACCGGCTG
>DASSBX010000361.1:0-2234 GCA_035698305.1 Miltoncostaeaceae bacterium
CGTCGAGACACCTGACCCTTCAATTATCGACCTCGTGTCGGGAGCGAACTCGATGCCCAAGTATGAGGTCGTGCGGACATTTAGCGTTGACGGATGGGTGTCGACGACCATCGAGGCAGACAGCCCCGCCGCCGCGCGGGCGGAGGAGGAGCGCGCCCGCTCCGAGCACACCGATTCACGCTTCGGTCTACCGTCGGTGGGCGACATCCACATCGAGGCGATCTTGGAGGACGTCGAGTCTGTCGACGAAGTGAGCGACACCCGCCCCGCCTAGTCGCTACGACCTGCATGTCCACCTCGTCCAGCACGGGCGGGCCGCGTGCCGCGCGCGGGCGCCGAGGTGTGACGCGTGCGTCCTCCGCGGCTGGTGTCGGGCCGCCTCGCCCGACTGACCCGCTACCCCTGGCGCCTCGGTGTTACGCTGCGCCCCGCGCGAGAGGAGGCGTCGATGGCGAGCGTGGAGACCGTGCTGGGGCCGGTGGAGGCGGGCGACCTGGGGTTCGTGCTGTCGCACGAGCACGTGCTGGTCAGCGCCGAGCCGTCCTACTACCCGTGGCGCTTCGACATGGACGCCACGCGCGCCCGCGCCGTGCGCGAGCTCTCGGAAGCCAAGGCCGGCGGCGTCGACACCGTCATCGACCTGACCACGCCCGACCTCGGGCGGGACGTGGCCGCCGTGGCGGAGGTCGCCAGGGCGAGCGGGGTGCATGTGGTGGCGGCGACCGGCATCTGGCGCAACATCCCGCACTTCTTCTGGGACCGCGACCCGGACGCCATGGCGGACATCTTCGTGCGCGAGATCGAGGTGGGGATCAACGACACCGGCATCAAGGCCGGCGCGATCAAGGTCGCCAACGACCAGGAAGGCGTCACCACCTCGGCGGAGCGCGTGCTGCGGGCGGCGGCGCGGGCCTGCAAACGCACCGGCTGCCCGATCAGCACCCACCACTGGGCGCCGCTGGAGGTGGGCCGCCGCCAGGTGGAGGTGTTCCAGGAGGAAGGCGTCCCCATGGACCGCGTCTGCATCGGCCACAGCGCGGACACCACGGACATCGCCTACCTCGAAGACCTGCTGAACGCAGGCGTGTACCTCTCGATGGACCGCTACCCCGGCGCGGCCGGCCGCCCGGACTGGCAGCAGCGCAACGCCACGGTCAAAGCGCTCGTGGACAAAGGCTGGTCGCACCGCCTGATGCTGGGTCACGACTACGCCCCGCCGCCCGCCGTGCACGGCGCGCCCCCACCACCCGAGGGCCCGACGCGCTACCTCTTCCTCACCAGCACCGCGATCCCCGCCCTGCTCGCGGACGGCGTCCCCCAGGACACCATCGACGAGATGACCCGCGAAGTCCCTCGACGCTTCCTCACCGGCGAGGGCTGACCGCCGGCCGTCTGCCCCCTCCGGCCCCTCCGACTCCCCTCCGACTCCCCTCTCCATGCTCGGATGGAGAGGGGCCGGGGGTGAGGTTCTGCGTCCCCGACTTCGCCAGTCGCCGGACGAACTAGTCGCGCCGCGGCCTCGACCCCCGCTCGGGCACCAGTTCGGTCAGGATGCCGTTCACACTCTTGGGGTGAAAGAACGCCGCACGCAGGCGCTCGGGGTCGCCGGGGCCCAGGTCCAGCTGGCGCAGCCCGTTCTCGCGCAGCCGCCCCGCCTCCGCCTCCACGTCCCGCACCGCGTACCCCAGGTGGTGCAGCCCCGGCCCGAACCTCGCGAGGTAGCGCGAAGTGCCGCTGGTCGTGCCGTCCGGGATCAGCACCTCGATCTGCGTCTCCCCCTCGCCGACCTGGACGAAGTAGTTGTGGGTCTGCTCGGGGGCAAAGTAACTGCCGTCCGGCATCGGCGTGCGGTCCGTGTCCAGCGTCAGGCCCAGGTCCTCCACCAGCACCAGCCGCGCCTCCTCCCAGGTGTGCGCGACGATCCCCACGTGGTCCAACTTCAGCAGCATCCGCCCCTCCCGTCCTTCGCCGGCGACGATAGCACGAGGGCCATACGCCCTTCTTACGCCTCGTTGACGGGGCACTGGCGCGAACGCGCCGGGCGGGCGATATTCTGTGCGCTAGGGCGGCCCGTGGGGCAGTTGGAGAGCCGACACCCATCGCGGGCGTAGATGACGGGTTCGAGTCCCGTACGGGCCGCCACTCCCCACCGATAACCCTCGCCGTCTCCCTCCCCCTCCGACTCCCCTCGCCCCGAAGTGGGGAGAGGGGCCGGGGGTGAGGGCTCCGGACGC
>DASSBX010000362.1:0-5154 GCA_035698305.1 Miltoncostaeaceae bacterium
GGCTCGGCCGCGAGCACGGGGTCGACCACCATCGCGACGCGCATGTCGTCCTCGGCGCCGACCGCGCCGACGACGGCCCTGCCCATCCGCCCGGCCGCGCCGGAGACGCACACGTCGATCACCCTGAGGACCCTACCGGCCGGGCACCCCCGACGACGCGTCCGGGCCGCGGACCGGGCTCAGTACGCCGCCGATCGTGAGCATCACGAGCAGACCGATGCCGATCAGCAGGAACACGACGCCCGTGGCGATCGAGAACAGCGAGATCTGCTCGCCCACGAACGCCAGCTCCAGGCCGGTGGCCAGCGCGCGCTGCGTCACCCAGAGCTCGCGGGCGGGGTTCGCGACGGCCTGCCCGCTCTTCGCGTCCTTCGCCGCCGCGGCGGGGTCGTTGGTCTCCTGGCCGTCCGCGGTGAGGAAGCGGCCCATCTCCGCGAACGTCCGGCCGCCGGTGCCCTCGAGCGCGTGGACGCGCATCCAGTCGGCGAAGCAGCGCGCCTCCGCGCCCGTGTCGATCTCCTCGCCGGCGACGTCGCACGACGGGACGTCGACGCCCTCGACCTCACCCTCGAACGTGGCGGGGCTCATGTCCGGCGACCCCACGATCTGCTCGCGGCTGATCGTGTCGTGGACCTCCCCACGCGCCGACGCGCCCTGCCAGATCCAGATGGCGCCCAGCACCACCAGCAGCACGCCCGCGGCCATGCCGCCGAGCCAGAACATCCTGCGCAACCGGTTCCTGTCCATCGTCCCTCCTCTCGGCGCGCACGGGGCGCGCGATGCCACCGGTGGCCCCATGCTCCGGGAGGGGCGCGCCGGGGGCATCCGGGCGGTGACGCCCCGCGCGGCGGGTCGGCCGCGGCGGGGTCGCGGGACATCCGTAGGGTTCTCCGGGTGCGCCTGATCCTGGTCCGCCATGGGCTCTCCGAGTGGAACGCGAGCGGACGGGTACAGGGGCAGGCCGACCCCCCGCTCAGCCCGCCGGGGCGCGACGAGGCCCGGCGGCTGGCGCCCCTGGTGGCCGCGCAGGCGCCGGCGCTGGTCGTCTCGTCCGACCTCTCCCGCGCCCGCGAGACTGCGGAGATCCTGGCCGCCGGCCCGGTGGAGACCGACCCGCGCTGGCGTGAGAGCCTGATGGGCGAGTGGACCGGGCGCGCGGCGCTGGAGCTGCTGGCCGACCCCTCCGGGGCCTTCGCGCGGTGGCGCGACGGGCGCGAGGGGGCCCCCGGCGGCGAGAGCTTCGACGAGCTCCGCGCCCGCGCGGGGGCGGCCGTGCGCGACCTGGTGGCGCGGGGCCGGGGGTGCGCGCTGGTGGTGACGCACGGCGGCCTGGTGCGGGCGGCGGTGGCGGAGCTGGCGGGCCTTTCGCCATGGTCGCTGGTGCCGGTGCCGAACGCGTCCATGACGGTGATCGAGACGACGTCGGGGCGCATCGAGGCCTTCGCGGTGCGACCGCCGGCGCCGGACCGCGCCCGGGCGGATGCGTGAGGATGGGGTGATGACCCCCGTCCCGCCGGTCCGGCACCTGCTCCGCGCCCGCGACGTGATCGACTCGCGCTACGCCGAGCCCCTGGACGTGGACGCGCTGGCGCGGGCGGCGCATGCGTCGCCCGCTCACTTCACCCGCCAGTTCAAGCGGGCGTTCGGGGAGACGCCGCACCAGTACCTGCTCACCCGGCGACTGGAGCGGGCGGCGGCGCTGCTGCGCGGCACCGACCATTCGGTGGCCCGCATCTGCGTGGAGGTGGGCCTCGCGAGCGTCGGATCGTTCACGACGTCGTTCAAGCGGTCGTTCGGGATGACCCCCACCGAGTACCGCGCGTCGCACCCGTCGGCCGCGCGGATGGCGCCGATCCCGGCGTGCAAGCTGATGGCGTGGACGCGGCCGCCGGGTCGAGCAGTTTCGGAGAAGACGGGGGCGCGGGGCCGGGTCTAGCGTCCGGGGCGTCCGATCGAACCGCCCCCGGAGGGAGTCCGAGATGTCGCTCCGCATCACCAACATCGGCCTGTGGGTCCACGACCAGGACGAGGCCCTCGCCTGGTACACCGAGAAGCTGGGCTTCGAGCTCCGCGAGGACGTCACCCTCCCGGAGTTCGGCGACTACCGCTGGCTCACCGTCGGCCCTCCCGGCCAGCCGGAGGTCAACGTGATCCTGAACGTGCCGGGCCCGCCCATGTTCGACGACGAGACCACGGCGCAGTTGATGTCCCTGGTGTCGAAGGGCGCGATGGGCGGCGTGATGCTCGGCACCGACGACTGCCGCGCCGCGTATGAGGAGCTGTCGTCCCGCGGCGTCGAGTTCTCGCTCCCCCCCACCGAGCAGCCGTACGGCATCGACGCCCAGCTGCGCGACCCGTCGGGCAACGAGATGCGGCTGGTCCAGCGGACCGATGTGTAGGCCCCCGAGGATCCGCGTCCGCGCCGGCCGAGGGGCCCCGCGCGAACGTCAGGCGGCGGCGAGCTCCGGCGACAGGCGGGTGACGGCGTCGCGGATGACGTCGCCCTTGGGACCGATCGCCGCCGCCGACATGGCGTCCGGGCTCCAGTGCTCGCGGGCGAGCGCCTGGACGTCGTCGGTGGTGACCGCCTCGATGCGCTCCACCAGCTCGTCGACGGTCAGCAGCTCCGTCCCGGTCAGGACGGCACGGCCGATCCGGTTCATGCGGGTGCCGGAGCTCTCCATGCCGAGCACCAGGCGGCCCTTCAGGTGGTCCTTCGCCCGGCGCAGCTCCTGAGGCGACAGGGGCTCCTCGCCGATGCGGCGCAGCTCCGCGCCGATCACGTCGCACGCCGTCGCCAGGTTGTCCTCGCGGGTGCCGAGGTACACGCCCACCTGGCCGGCGTCGGCGTACCCGACGACGTAGGAGCCCACCGAGTACGCCAGGCCGCGCTTCTCACGCACCTCCTGGAACAGGCGGCTGCTCATCGACCCGCCGAGGACGGTGTCGAGCAGCGACTGGGCGTGGCGGCGGTCGTCGTTGCGCGACAGGCCGGGGCCGCCGAGGCACAGGTGGTACTGCTCGGTGGACTTCTCCTTCAGCACCAGCGTCGGGCTGCCGGCGCGGGCGGGCTCGTAGGCCCCCTCCCCCGACGCGCGCGACAGCCCGCCGAGCAGCCGCTCCGACAGCTCCAGCACACGCTCGTGCTCGACGTTGCCCGCCGCCGCGACCACCATGTTCGGCGCGGTGTAGTGGTCCTGATGGTAGGCGCGCACCCCCGACGCCGGCACGGAGCCGATCACCTCGGCGGTGCCGATCACGGGACGCCCCAGCGCCTGGTCGGGGAACACCGCCAGGCTCGCCAGGTCGTGGATCTGGTCCTGGGGGTCGTCCTCGTACATCGCGATCTCCTCCAGCACCACCTCCCGCTCCTGGTCGAGGTCCAGGAACGTGGGGCGCTGGAGCATGTCGGTGAGCAGCGGCATCGCCTGGTCGACCAGCTCGTCCAGGACCCGGCAGTAGAGGACGGTGTAGTCCTTGCCGGTCGCGGCGTTCACCTCGCCGCCGAGCCCGTCGAAGGCCTGGGCGATCTCCTCCGGCGACAGGGTCGGCGTGCCCTTGAAGAGCATGTGCTCCAGGAAGTGGGAGATCCCCGCCTCCTGGGGCCGTTCGAAGCGCGAGCCCACGCCGATCCACACGCCGATCGCCACGGAGCGCACCCCGGGGATGGCCTCCGAGACGACCCGGAGACCCCCCGAGGTGGCGCCGACGACCGGCGCGGGACCAGACGCGGATGCCATCGCTACTCCGGGACCGTCAGACGGCGGCGCCGGCGGCGCGGCTTGCCCTCGCCGTCCCCGCCGCCGGAGGCGCCCTCGGCGCCGTCGTCGCCCCCGCCGCCGTCGGCGTCCTCCATGCCGACGATGCGCAGGCCGATGCGGCCGCGGGCCTTGTCCACCTCGACGACGGTCACGTCGACCACGTCGCCGCGGTTGACGACGTCCTCCACCTTCTCCACCCGGCCGCGGCCGAGGTTGGAGATGTGCAGCAGGCCGTCGACGCCCTTGGTGAGCTCGACGAACGCGCCGAACGTGGTCGTCTTGACGACCTTGGCGCCCAGGTAGGTGTCGCCGATCTCGACGTCCTTGGTCATCGCCTTGATCTGCTCGACCGCGGCGTCGGCCTTCTGGCCGTCGACGCCGTACACCTTGACGGTGCCGTCGTCCTCGATCGAGATCTCCACCTCGTAGTCGGCCTCGAGGCCGCGGATGGTCTCGCCGCCCTTGCCGATGACGGTGCCGATCCGCTCGGGGTCGATCTTGATCGCCGTGATCCGGGGCGCCCAGGCGGACAGCTCGGTGCGGGGCGCGTCGATGACCCCGGCCATGATCCCGAGGATGTGCTCCCGGCCCTGCTTCGCCTGCGCGAGGGCGTCGCGGAGGATGTCGAAGCTGACGCCGGTGATCTTGATGTCCATCTGGAGGGCGTTGATGCCCTTCTCGGTGCCGGCGACCTTGAAGTCCATGTCGCCGAGGTGGTCCTCGTCGCCCTGGATGTCGCTGAGGACGATGTAGTCGTCGCCCTCCTTGATGAGGCCCATCGCGATGCCCGCCACGGGGCGCGCGATCGGCACGCCGGCGTCGAGGAGCGCGAGGGTGGAGCCGCACACCGACGCCATCGAGGACGACCCGTTGCTCTCGAGCGTCTCGGAGACGATCCGGAGGGTGTAGGGGAACTCCTCGTCCGACGGGATCATCGGCAGCAGGGCCCGCTCGGCGAGGGCGCCGTGGCCGATGTCGCGGCGCTTGGGGCCGCGCATGAAGCCCGTCTCCCCGACGCTGAACGGCGGGAAGTTGTAGTGGTGGATGTAGCGCTTGCTGGTCTCGATGCCGAGGCCGTCGATGCGCTGGGCCTCCTTGGTGGTGCCGAGCGCCAGCAGGGTCATCACCTGGGTCTCGCCGCGGGTGAACAGGCCCGAGCCGTGCACGCGCGGGGCCACGCCGACCTCGGTGCCGACGACCTTGAAGTCCATGTCGCCGAGGTGGTCCTCGTCGCCGACGATGTCGCTGAGCACGGCGGCGCGCGCGCCGTCGGTGATCAGGCCCATCGCGATGCCGGCGACCATGCGCGGCAGCGGCACGCCGGCGTGCAGCATCGCGAGCGTCCCGCCGCACACCGTTGCCATCGAGCTGCTGCCGTTGCTCTCGGTGATCT
>DASSBX010000363.1:0-4107 GCA_035698305.1 Miltoncostaeaceae bacterium
CCGACGGGGACGCCGAGGAGCGCGGCGGTCTCCTCCAGGGAATAGCCGAGGCAATGGCGCAGCACGACGGCGGCCCTCCGGTCGTGGTCGAGCCCCGCCAGCGCCTCGACCGCGGGACCGGGCTCGTCTGCGTCCCGCGCCGCGGCCCGCTCGGCCGGTGGGTCGACAAGCATCTCCCGCCACCGCCGCCGCCGCTCGTCGCGCGTCTCGTTCAGGACGATGCGGTGCAACCACGGCCGGAAGCGCCGCGGGTCGCGAAGGCGCCGGATCCGCGCGATCGCCCGCACGAACGCCTGTTGCGCCGCGTCGTCGGCGTCGTGCGGCGACCCGGTCACGGTCGCGGCGAGCCGCCACGCGTCGCGCCAGTGACGCTCGAAGAGGGTCGCCACCGCCTCGGCGGACCCGCGCTGCGCCGCCCTCACCAGTTCCTCGTCCGGGATCTCGTTCATCTCAACAGGTCGACGCGCGGGACACGCCGGAATGGTCCCACGGGCCCTCCGGGCCGGCGCTAAGGAGTCACCCGCCGCTGCCGATGGGAGGCGCATGGGACTCCAGCTCATCGGCGGCGGTCCCCGCGGGGCCGCGCCGGAGGTCACCGTCGGCGGCGGCCCCCACGGGCCGGTCCGGGTCGTCGCGCTGCCCCGGGTGCACGATCCCCGGGGGAACCTGACCTTCGTCGAGTCGGGACGCCACGTCCCGTTCGAGTGCCGGCGGGTCTTCTACCTGTACGACGTCCCCGGGGGCGAGGACCGCGGCGGCCACGCCCACCGGCAGCTTCAGCAGCTCGTGATCGCCGCGTCCGGCAGCTTCGACGTGACGGTCGACGACGGCGCCGCCCGCCGCACCTATCAGCTCAACCGCTCCTACTCGGGGCTCTACATGCCGCCGATGGTGTGGGGCCAGCTCACCAACTTCTCGTCCGGCTCCGTCGCGCTGGTGCTCGCGTCCGAGCACTACGACGAGGCCGACTACTACCGCGACTACGACGAGTGGGCGGCCGTCGTCCGCGGGGCCGCGTGAGCGTCGCCGCCCCGTCGCGGGTGCCGTTCCTGGACCTGCTCGCCACCTACACCGAGCTGCGGGACGAGCTCGACGCCGCGGCCGCCCGCGTCCTCGCCGGCGGCTGGTACGTGCTCGGGGCCGAGGTCGCCCGCTTCGAGGAGGCGTGGGCCGCGCACACCGGCACCGCCCACTGCGTCGGCGTCGCCTCCGGGCTCGACGCCCTCCACCTCGCGCTCGTCGCGATGGGGGTGGGGGAGGGGGACGAGGTGCTGGTGCCGTCCAACACCTACATCGCCACCTGGCTGGCGGTGAGCCGCACCGGCGCGCTCCCCGTGCCGGTGGAGCCCGATGCGGCGACGTCCAACGTCGACCCCGACCGGCTCGCCGCCGCGATCACGCCGCGGACCCGGGCGATCCTGCCGGTGCACCTCTACGGCCTGCCGGCGGAGATGGACGCGATCCGGGCCGTCGCCGCCCGCCGCGGGCTGCGGGTGCTCGAGGACGCCGCCCAGGCCCATGGCGCGACCCTGGCCGGCGTCCCCGCCGGCGGGCTCGGCGACGCGGCCGCCTGGAGCTTCTACCCCAGCAAGAACCTCGGCGCCTTCGGCGACGGCGGCGCCGTGACCACCGACGACGCGGCCCTCGCGGAGCGCCTGCGCTCCCTGCGCAACTACGGCTCGACCGCCAAGTACGTCAACCGCGAGCGCGGGTTCAACAGCCGCCTCGACGAGATCCAGGCCGCCATGCTGAGCGAGAAGCTCGCCCACCTCGGCGCCTGGAACGCCCGCCGCAGCGCCATCGCCGGCCGCTACCTGGAGGGCCTCGCCGGCCTGCCGCTCGCGTTGCCGGCCGCCGCCCCGGGCCACGCCTGGCACGTGTTCGCCGTGCACACCCCCGAGCGCGACGCCCTGGCCGCCCACCTCGCCGGGGAGGGCGTCGGCACGCTCGTGCACTACCCGATCCCCCCGCACCTGCAGGAGGCGTACCGCGACCTCGGGATGGGCGAGGGCGACCTGCCCGTCGCCGAGCGCCTGGCCCGCGAGACGCTGTCGCTGCCGATGGGCCCCCACGTCGGCGCGGAGGACGTCGACCGGGTGATCGCCGCCGTGCGCGGCTTCTTCCACCGCCGTGGCTGACGTCGCCGCGCCCGCCGCGACGGCGGACCACCTGCTGCTCTTCAACCGGGACGCGTTCCACGCCCTGAACCTGCGCCCCGCCCAGCGGGTCGTGCGCGTCGACCACCACGACGGGGGGCGCCTGGTGGGCTCCCTGGTGGGCGTCCGCGACGGCGACGTGGTGACCTGCGGCCACAGCGCCCCGTTCGGCGGCCCCGACCTGGTGCGCGACGCCGAGACCGCCCCCAACGTGGTGGCGTTGCTGGAGGCGGCGGTCGCCGAGCTCGAGGCGGACGGCGTCCGCGAGATCCGGGTGAGGGCCCGGCCCGCCTTCTACTCCGGCTCGGAGACCACCGTGCAGTTCGCCCTGCTCAACGCGGGGTTCCGCGTCGAGGCCTGCGAGCTCGGCCTCCACATCGACCTGGAGCCGCTCGGCGGGATCGACGACTACGTCGCCGGCCTGCG
Organism: Miltoncostaeaceae bacterium; assembly: GCA_035698305.1. Taxonomy (GTDB): domain Bacteria; phylum Actinomycetota; class Thermoleophilia; order Miltoncostaeales; family Miltoncostaeaceae; genus Miltoncostaea. The sequence continues at coordinate 2,583 of DASSBX010000363.1, forward strand.
CTCCCCCGCCCGGCGCGCCCTGCGTCACGGCCTGGCCGAGCCCTTCGCACTCCGGGAGGCGGCGGCCGGCGACCCGTGGGACGCGGGCTACGACCTCCTCGCCGCGAACCGCGCCGCCAAGGGGCGGCGCCTGGCGCTCGACGCGGCCTACGTGCGCGCCGCGCGCGACGCCTTCCCCGGCCGGATCCGCATGGCCCTGCTCGAGCACGCCGGCGCGCCGTGCGCCGCCGCGCTCACCTACCGGGTGCTGCCGGGCCGCGAGCTGGTCGTCTACTGGGGCGACGCCGGCCACGCGCTGCCGCGCTCGCCGATGAACGTGCTGGCCCACGCGCTGGTGGCCCGGTCGCTCGGGGAGGGCGTGCGGAGCCTGGACATCGGGCCGTCGAGCGTCGACGGCGTCCCCGACGGGGGGCTCATCCAGTTCAAGCGGAGCATCGGGGCGCGGGAGGACCTGCGCCTGCACCTCGTGCGGGAGGCGGCATGAGCAGCACGGCCGGCGCCGACTACTCGGCGATCTACGATCCGGACACCGACTTCGACGTCCGCTACACGATGGCGACGGTGCGCCGGATCGCCACCCGGGTCGCCGCCGGCGACCGGGTGCTGGAGCTCGGCTGCGCCACCGGCCTGATGACCGCCCACCTGGCCGGTCTGGGCGCGCGCGTGACCGGCATCGACCGCTCCGAGGCGTACCTGGACCGCGCCCGGGCCCGCCTGGGCGGTCGCGCCGCGTTCGTCCGCGCGGGGCTGACCGACCCGGGGTGGGAGGACCTCGCGGGCGACGGGTTCGACCACGTGCTCCTGTGCAACCTCATCCACGAGGTCCCCGACCCCGGCGACCTGCTGGCGCGCGCCGCCGCGCTGCTCGGCCCCGGCGGCCTGGTGCACCTCTCGCTGCAGAACCCCGACTCGATCCACCGCCTGGTCGCGGTCGACATGGGGCTCATCGGGGACGTGCGCGAGGTGTCCGACCGGGGCGACCGCTTCGGCACCCTCGGGCTCTGGGGCATCGACGACCTGGCGCGGCTGGCCGGCGACGCGGGCCTGGCAGTGGTGGCGTGGGAGGGCGTGATGCTGAAGCCGCTGCCCAACGCGCTCATGGCCGGGCTGCCGCCCGAGGTGCTCGACGGGTTCGAGCGGGCCGCGCGGCACCTCCCCGCCCACTGCGCGATGAACCTGCTGGTCCTCGCCCGTGGCTGAACCCCTCACGGTGGTCGGCGGATCGATCGCCGCGCTCGTCGCGGCCGACGCCCGCCTGAGGGGCGGGGGCGCCGTCGACCTGCTGTTGCCGCGCAGGGGCGTTGCGGGCGGGTTCGCCCCGCTGGAGGTGAAGGGCCGCCGCCTGGGCCTGGGCGTGCGCCTGCTGGAGATCGACCGCGAGGACGCCGCCGCGCCGCCGCCGCTGGACGACTACGTGGCGGGACCGTCCGGGCACGTCCCGTTCGTCCGGACCCTGGCGGAGTGGACCCGCGCGCTGGCCGGCGACCGCCTGCGGCGGGCCGGCGGGCTCTCCATGGTCGTCGAC
>DASSBX010000364.1:0-2663 GCA_035698305.1 Miltoncostaeaceae bacterium
ACGCCCGCACGGCGGGCGATCTCGAGGATCTGGGCCGACAGGCGCTCGTCGCGCAGCGGCTCCGTGCGCTGGAACAGCGGCTCCAGCAGCAGCGGCGACAGCAGGGACGTCAGGTACACCAGGCCGCCGACGCCGCCGGCGAGCACCGCCCACCACATCCGCGGCAGCCGGCCGATCGCGACGGCCGCGCCGGTGCCCACGAGCGCGCCGATCACCACCGACACGCCGAGGCCCTTGCCGAGGTCGGCGGCCCAGCCGGGCACCGGCTGCGTGACGATGCCGAAGTCGCGTCCCCACGCGTAGCGCGCGCCGGCGAGCGGCAGGCCCGCCAGGAACGTCGCGACCGCGATGCCCGCGCCGGTCAGCGCCCCCGCGCGCCAGGCCCGCGCCCGCGCCGCCCGGACCACCAGCGGCCGCCAGGGGCCGCCCAGCAGGGCCACCGCCACCGTGGCGGCCGCGGCGACCGGGATGCCGATCACGGCCATCGTCCACACGCCGCGCCGGTAGTCGCGGTTCCGGGCGAGCTCGCCGGGGTCGAACCAGTCGGTCAGCCGGGCCGGCGGCACGTCGGGGACGCCCTGGCTCCAGAGCTTCCAGCGCAGCACCGCGACGATGCCGCCGGCCCCCGCCACCGCGACCGCCGCGAGCGCGGCGGCCCGCCCGCGCCGTCCCTGCGGGAGCCATCTCACGGGCCTCTGCCGCGGTCGGCGCACCCGTCTATCGTAGCCCCGGACCGTCCGCTCCCGAGAGGGCCCGCCACTGGCACCGATCGCCATCCTGAGCGACATCCACGGCAACCGCCAGGCCCTGGACGCGACGCTCCGCGCCGCCCGGGAGGCGGGCGCGACGACGTGGTGGTGCCTCGGGGACATCGTCGGGTACGGGGCCGACCCCAGCTACTGCCTCGCCAGGTCGCGGGAGGCGGCGCGCTGCCTGGGCGGCAACCACGACCTCGGGGTCAGCGGCGACGTCTCCCTCGACGTGTTCGCGCCGCTCGCCGCCGACGCGATCGTGTGGACGCGGGCGGCCCTCGGCGAGGCCGGTCGCGCCCGCCTGCGCGACCTGTCCCCCGCCGACGCCGACGGCGACGTCCCGCTGTACCACGGCAGCCCCCGTGACCCCGTGTGGGAGTACGTCGTGAGCGTCGAGCAGGCGCGGGAGGCGCTCGAGCACCGGCGCGTGCCGCTCACGCTGGTGGGGCACACCCACATCCCGTACGCGTGGACGCTCACGGCGGACGGGGCGATGCGGGACGTCGGCGTCCCGCCGGGGGGCGTGCTGGACGTGAGCGAGGGCCGGTGGCTCGTCAACCCCGGGTCGGTGGGGCAGCCGCGCGACCACGACGCCCGCGCCGCGTGGGCGCTGCTCGACGCCGAGGCCCGGACCGTCACGTTCCGCCGCACCCCCTACGACGTCGCCGCCGCCCAGAACGCGATCCTGCGGGCGGGCCTGCCGGCGATGCTGGCGACGCGGCTCTCCGAGGGCAGGTGACCGTGACCGCCTACCTCGACCACGCGGCGGCGTCCCCCCTCGACCCCCGGGTCCGGGAGGCGATGCTCCCGTGGCTCGGCGAGCGCTTCGGCAGCCCGTCGAGCCTGCACGAGTGGGGGCGCGCGCCGGCCGAGGCGGTCGAGGCGGCCCGCGCGGAGGTCGCCGCCCTCGCGGGCGCCGAGCCCGAGTGGGTGGTGTTCACCTCGGGCGCCACGGAGGCACGCAACCTGGCCGTGACGGGCCTGCTGGCGGCCAACCGCGCCCTCGGGCGCCACGTCGTCGCGTCGGCGGTCGAGCACCCCGCCACGCTGGCGGTGTGCCGCACCGCCGCCCGCGCGGGCGCCGTCGTGGACCTGGTGGGCGTGGACGACGAGGGACGCATCCGCCCGGCGGAGCTCGGCGCCGCCGTGCGCGACGACACCGCCCTGGCCTGCGCCGTCCACGGGCAACCGGACATCGGGACGCTGCAGGACGCGGCGGCCTGCGTCGCCGCGGTCCGGGCCGCCCGGCCGGAGGCGCGGGTGGTGGTCGACGCGGGCGAGACGGCGGGGCTGGTGCCGGTCGACGCCGCCGGGTGGGACGCCGACGCGGTCGTGATCGGCGGCGGCTCCGTGGGGGCCCCGCCGTGGACGGGCGCGCTGCTCGTGCGGCCGGGGGCCCGGATCCACCCGCTGATCGGCGGCGGCCTCCAGGAGGGAGGCAAGCGGGCGGGGGCCGAGGACGTCCCGGGGATCGTCGCCCTCGGCGCGGCCGCCCGGATCGCCCGGAACGAGATGGAGGTCCGCGCGGCGCGCGCCCGCGCGCTGGCGGCGACGCTCACGGCCGGCCTGCTCGCGGTGCCCGACGTCCGGCTCAACGGCAGCCGCGACGACCGCATCCCCGGGCACGTGCAGGTGTCGGCCGGCCGGGTGGAGGGCGAGGCGCTGACGCTGGCGCTGGCCGCCCGGGGCGTGGCGGCGTCGCCGGGGTCGGCGTGCACCGTCCACGGCGGGAAGGCCGCGCCGGCGCTCGAGGCGATCGGACTCGAGCCGCCGTGGACCCACTCCGCCGTGCTGTTCACCCTGCGCCACACCACGACCGAGGACGAGGTGGCCCACGCCGTCGCCGCGTTCGCCGAGTCGGTGGCGGTCCTGCGGGCGATGAGCCCCCTGGCGCCGTGAGCCCCCGGGTGG
>DASSBX010000365.1:0-2169 GCA_035698305.1 Miltoncostaeaceae bacterium
GGAGCAGGCGGCGCCGGGGGGCTGACGCCGTGGACCTGTACGTCGTCGCCCTCGACGCGGACGCCGACCGCCCCGGCGACGCGATGGCCGCCCTCGGCGCGATCCCCCTGTCCCCGGGGCTCCACCTGGTCCGCAGCGACCTGAGCCAGTCCCGCCTCTACCACCTCGTGAAGCGCGAGACCGGCACGGCGATGCTGTTCGTCGGCCGGCTCGCCGGGAACCCCAAGTTCATGGGGATGGCGCCCGGGTCCCTCGCCGCCCTCCGATCGTGGGGCGCCGACGGGGCTGACCCGGGGCAGGACGCGATGCCGGGCATCCTCCGGGGCCGGCGCGGGTAGCACCTCCCCGACCGGTCATGCGGCAGGAGCAGCGATCATGGACGTGCGCACCATCGGCGAGACCGCGATGACGGGGTGGCGCGACGCGGTCGGGCGGAGGCTCGCCGGGCCGGTCTCCAAACGCAGCCCGCTGGACGCCTCCCAGGTGTACGCGGGCATCGGCATCCTCTTCCTCGGCTTGTCGCTCTGGTACGTGGTGTCGACGCTCGCCCGCATCGCCCGACAGCGCTGAGCGGGCGCGCGCGCGGGAGCGGCGGTCCACGTGGGCTCGCCGCGATGAGCGGCAGGCGGCGATCGGCCGCATCGGTTCCCGCCCCGGTGAGCGGGGTGCGACGCAGCCTCGACCGGCTCCGGGAGCGCCTGTGGTTCTGGCCCGTGGTCGCCGCGGTGGTCGCCGCCGCGGCCGCCGAGGCGCTGGTGCGGTTCGACCGCGTCCTCGACGACGAGAACGCCCGGCCCGCATGGGTGTTCGGCGGCGAGGCCGGGGCCGCCCGCGATGTGCTCTCGGCCATCGCCTCCGCGAGCATGACCGTCGTCGGGGTGATCCTCTCGATCACCCTCGCCGTGCTCGCGCTCACCGGCCAGGGCTACTCGCCCCGCACGATCCGGCGGTTCATCCGCGACCCGCTCGTGCAGGCGGTCATCGCCGGCTTCGTCGGTACCTTCGTCTTCGCCTTCGTCGCGCTCCGGCTCGTGCGCGCCGACCAGGTGCCGGGCGTGACGGTCAACGTGGCGGTGGTGCTCGCCATGGGCGCGATCGCGCTCCTGATCGCGTTCTTCCACCACATGGCCAACGAGATCCGCGTTGAGCGCCTGATCGACGCCGTCTGGCAGGAGGCGCGCCAGATGATCACCGCGACCCTCCCCGCCGAGACGGACCGCGACGACCCGGCCGAGCCGCGGGGGACGCCGGCCGCGCTGGGCCGGGCCACCCGCTCCGGCCGGGTGCAGACCATCGCCGATCAGCGCCTCGCGGACGTGGCGCGCGACACGGGAGCCACCATCGTCGTCGTGCCGGGCCCCGGCGACTTCGTCATCGAGGGCGAGGTGGTCGTGCGGATCCACGGGGATCCCGCCGCGGCAACGGAGGCGGCGGCCCCGGCGGTCGGGGCGATCGAGCTCGGGGTGGAGCGGAGCATGACCCAGGACGTCGCCTTCGGCATCGACCAGCTGGGGGACATCGCGCTCCGCGCGCTGTCGCCCGGCATCAACGACCCCACGACGGCCGAGGAGGCCATCCTGCGGTCGGCCGACCTGCTCTGCCGCCTGGCCGACAGGCAGCTCGGATCCAGGGTCGTCGAGGACGGCCGGCTGTTGGTGCTGCGCTCGAGGCCGTCGTGGGACGACCTCGTCGGCCGCGCGTTCGACCAGGTGGCCGCGGAGGCCGAGGCCCAGGCTGACGCCGCGACCTCGCTGGTGCTGATCGACGCGCTCGGGAGGATCGTCGCGGCGACCGACGATCCCGCCCGCGTGGAGGCGCTGCGCGCCCGGGTGCGCCGCGTGCGCGACGGCGCCCGGCGGGCGATCGCCGAGCCCAGCGAACTCGAGCGCGTCGAGGCCGGCGCCGCGCCCCTGGCATGACCCCCCGGCCCCCGGCGCCTCACTCCGCCGTCCCCGGGAGGTCCCATTCGTGGACGGGGGCGCCGGTCGATGAGCGCTCGAGGTAGGCCTCGGTCATCTCCGCCAGGGCCCGGCGGCGGGTGGCGCCCGCGTCCTCGAGGCTCACGAGGGCGGCGCGCTGCCAGCCGGCCCCCGTCGCGCCGCGGCGGACGCGCTCGACGACGACCTCCAGCAGGTCGTCGGCCTCGGACGCGGCGACGCCGCAGGCCGT
>DASSBX010000366.1:0-7257 GCA_035698305.1 Miltoncostaeaceae bacterium
GGAGCACCAGATGGCGACCACCACGACAACCACCACGGCACCTGCGGCGATCGACGGCGACCGGCTCATGGCGTTCGTCCTCCGGACCGTCGACGAGGTCGGCGCGACCCTCGGAACGGCGCTCGCCGTCATGGGCGACAAGCTCGGCCTCTACCGCGCAATGGCCGGGGCCGGGCCGCTGACCTCGGAGGACGTCGCGGCGCGCGCCGGCATCGGCGAGCGGTACGCCCGCGAGTGGCTCAACGCCCAGGCGGCGGGCGGCGTCGTCGAGTACGACCCGGCGACGGCGCGCTACGAGCTGCCGCCCGAGCACGCGGTCGCGCTCACCGACCCGGGCAGCCCCGCCTACCTGCCGGGCTTCTTCCAGCTGGCCCTCGGCGCGGTGCTCGACAGCCCCCGCGTCGCGGAGGCCGTGCGTGCCGGCGAGGGCGTCGGCTGGGGCGAGCACACCCACGACGTCCTGGACGGATGCGAGCGCTTCTTCCGGCCGGGCTACAACGCGAACCTGCTGTCATCGTGGCTCCCGGCGCTCGACGGCGTGGTCGCCACGCTCGAGGCCGGCGCGCGGGTCGCCGACGTGGGGTGCGGCCACGGCGCCTCCACCATCCTCATGGCGCAGGCCTTCCCGGGCTCGACGTTCGTGGGCTCCGACATCCACGCGGGCTCGATCGGGACGGCCAGGGCCCGCGCCGCCGAGGCGGGCGTGGACGACCGCGTCCGCTTCGAGGTCGCCCCCGCCCACGAGATCACCGGGGACGCCTTCGACCTCGTCACGACGTTCGACTGCCTCCACGACATGGGGGACCCGGTCGGGGCGGCGGCACGGATGCGGCGCGCGCTCGCCCCCGGCGGCACGTGGATGATCGTGGAGCCGTTCGCCGGCGACCGCGTGGAGGACAACCTGACCCCGGTGGGCCGTGCCTACTACGGCTTCTCCACCCTCCTCTGCACCCCGTCCGCGCTGACGCAGGCCGACAGCGTGGCGCTCGGCGCCCAGGCCGGGGAGGCGCGGCTCCGCGACGTCGTGACGGCCGGCGGCTTCACGAGCTTCCGCCGCGCGACGGAGACCCCCTTCAACATGGTGTTCGAGGCGCGTTAGGCGAGCCCGGAACGATGGCCGGTCGTCCCGGTCGCGCCGAGGATCCTCGCGTGGAGCGCCCGGGCCTCCGGTCCGGGCGCCACGCCGAGCTCGTCGCGCAACACGTGCCGGAGCATCTCGTAGACCGCGAGCGCCTCCGGCGCGCTGCCGGCGGCCACGAGGCCCTCCATCAGCAGCACGTGGAAGCGCTCGCGCAGCGGCGCCCTCGCCACCCCCTCCCGCGCGAGGCGGACGCCGTGGTCCAGCTCGGATCCACCGATGCCGATGGAGGCCGCGGCGAGACACTCGAGCGCCCGCAGGTTGACCTCCTCGAGCGTGCGCCGCCACTCGTCCACCCACGGCGCGTCGTGCCAGGGCAGCAGCGTCCGCCCCGTGATCCCCCACGCGACCCCCGCGTGCCCGTAGGCCCGCTGCCAGTCGCCGCGCTCGACCTCCGAGCGTCCGTACTCGGCCCGCTCCAGCGCCGTTTCGACGTCGACCCAGCAGCCGGCGGGAAGCGACAGCTCGAGCTCGCTCCGCCCCTCGATGCGGTCGGCTCCGATGGCACGTCGAAGGCGCGACAGCAGCGCGCTGAGGGCCGCCTCCGGCGCCGGCGGCGGACCGGCCGGCCACAGCGCCTCGATCAGCTCGCTCCGGGTGGCCGGGTGCCGGCGCAGGGCGAGGTAGACGAGCAGGGTCCGCGCCTGCGGGCTCAGCCCCGGGTCGCAGCGGCGCCCCCCGAGCCTGACGACGACACGGCCGCAGAGCTCGACGCGGTCACCCGACGTGACACCCTTGACCCCCGTCGGGCCTGAAGGGAGCCCTCCCATGGCGAAGATCTATCACTGCCCGTGCGGCTACACCGTCCGTGGCGCCACGGACGACGAGTTCCTCGCGGCCGCCCTGCGTCACATCGACGAGGCGCACCCCGACCTGGTCGGTGCGCTGTCGGACGACGACCTGCTGGCGATGGCCTCGGACGGCGCCTGAGCCGCCCGGCGGGTCACTCCCCGCGGACCTTCGCGTCGGCGGTGCGCGCCACCTCGGCCATCTCGGCGCGGACGGCGCCGAGGCGGCGCGTCAGCTCCGGGTCGGAGACCGCCAGGATCTGGGCGGCCAGCAGGCCGGCGTTGCGGCCCCCGTCGATCGCGACCGTCGCGACGGGCACCCCCCGCGGCATCTGCACGATCGACAGCAGCGAGTCCATGCCGTCGAGGGCGGTCGTGCGGACGGGCACCCCGATCACCGGCAGCGTCGTCACCGCGGCGAGCATCCCCGGCAGGTGGGCCGCGCCCCCGGCGCCGGCCACGATCACCCTGAGCCCCCGGTCGGCGGCCTCGCCGCCGTAGGCGATCATGTCGTGGGGGGTGCGGTGCGCCGACACCACCCGCACCTCGTGCGGCACCTCCAGCGCCGTGAGCACCTCGGCGGCCGCGCTCATCACGGGCAGGTCGCTGTCGCTGCCCATCACGATCCCCACCAGGGGCGCGCCCGGCCCGGTCACAGGCCCACCGCCGCCGCCGCCCGCCGGGCGGCGCCGATGGCCTCGTCCGCCGTGGCCCCCAGGGCCGTGACGTGGCCCATCTTGCGGCCCGGCCGGACCTCCGCCTTGTCGTACAGGTGCAGGTGGGCGCCCTCCACCGCCAGGGCGCCGGCCACGTCCGGCCGCGCCGGTCCGGCGGCGGAGCCCAGCAGGTTCACCATCGCCGCGGCGGGCGCGCGCAACGCCACCTCGCCGAGCGGCAGGTCCAGCACCCCCCGCAGGTGGTTCTCGAACTGGGACGTCTCGCAGGCCTCGATGGTGAAGTGACCGGAGTTGTGGGGCCGCGGCGCCAGCTCGTTCACGAGCACCGTGCCGTCGTCGAGCAGGAACATCTCCACCCCCGTCACGCCGAGGCCGTCGGCGGCGGCGGCCGCCGCCGCGGCCACGTCGCCGGCCCGGGCGAGCGGGACGTCGCCCACCGGCGCCGGCGCCACGACCTCATGGCACACGTGGTCCCGCTGCACCGTCTCGACCACGGGGTAGCGCCGGACCTCGCCCGACGGCGAGCGGGCCACCATCGCCGCCAGCTCCTTCGCGAACGCGACCATCCCCTCCACCAGCACGCCCTCACCGGCGTCGAGGCGGGCGAACGCCTCCCGCGCCCCGGCCTCGTCGCGGCAGGTGGCGTTGCCGTAGCCGTCGTAGCCGAGCTTGCGGGCCTTCAGCATCAGCGGCCAGCCCAGGTCGCGGCCGATCGCGGCGAGGTCGTCCGCCCGCTCCGCCACCCGCCAGGGCGCGGTGGGCAGCCCGGCGTCCGCCAGGAGGCCCTTCTGCAGCGCCTTGTCCTGCACCCGCGCGAGCACCGCCGGGCGCGGGCGCACCGGCGTGCCCGCGGCCTCGACGGCGGCGAGCGCGGCGGCGTCGACGAACTCGTTCTCGAGCGTGACCACGCCGGCGGCGGCGCCGAGCGCCAGCACCGCCTCCGCGTCCTTCCAGTCGCCCTCCACCACGCGGGCCGCCATCGGCCCCGCCGGCTCGCCGGGGCGGCCCAGCACGGCCACCCGGACGCCGAGCGGCCACGCCGCCAGGCACGTCATCCGCGCGAGCTGCCCGGCGCCCGCGATCCCCACGTCGGCGCGCCCATCCGGCGTCCCGTCCGCGCGCAGGGGGGCGGCGAGGGGCTGCGACGCGGTCACGGGCGGGACGCTACAGGCGCGCTCCCGGCGCCCGCAATTCCCTCACATCCCCCCAACGTCGCGCTCACGTCGGGGCGGTGGCGCGCCGATAGGGTCGCGATGGCGATGCTCGCGATGGCCGTGCCACCACCGCAGACCGTTCCCGCCCCCCCGGCGCGGGTGCTGGCGTTCGCCGACGAGTTCCACTTCAACACCAGCCGGGCGGTCGTGCGCGCCGGGAGGGTGATCCTCCAGGTGAAGAACATCGGCGAGGACGACCACGACCTGCGCATCAAGGGGCCGAACGGGGTGGCCCGGGCGGAGACGGGGCGGGTGAGGCCGGGGGGCCTCCGGCAGATCCGCATCCGCCTGCCGCGGGGCCGCTACACGTACCTGTGCACCGTCGCCGACCACGCCGAGCGCGGGATGACGGGGACGCTGGTGGTGCGGGCCGCCAAGAAGACGCCGCGGCGCCGCTGATGCCCCGCTCCACGGACCGCGCCAAAGTCGAGCGGCTGCTGTGGCGCGCCGGCTTCGGCGGCCGCCCCGCCGAGATCGACCGCCTGGCCCGCACGGGCGTGCCCAAGGCGGTGGAGACGCTGCTCGCCCCCCGCGGCCCCGCCCTGCGCGGCCCCGCCGCCCGGATCGACGGCGCGCCCCTCGACCCCGTCAACGCGTGGGGCCACGAGGTGCTGTGGTGGCTCGACCGGGCGGTCCGCACCCAGCACCCGCTGGTGGAGCGGATGACGTTCAACTGGCACGACCACTTCGCCACCTCCAACGACGAGGTCGGCGACACCAGGCTGATGATGGCCCAATACTGGACGCTGCGCCGCGGCGCGCTCGGGCGGTTCCGCAACCTGACGCGGGCGATCCTGAAGGACCGCGCGATGCAGCGGTTCCTGAGCCTGGCCAACTCGGAGAAGGGCTCGCCCAACGAGAACTTCGCCCGCGAGCTGTTCGAGCTGTTCACCCTCGGGGTGAACAACGGCTACACGGAGCGCGACGTGCGCGAGGCGGCCCGCGCGCTCACCGGCTTCACGTTCGACTGGCGGACGAGGCGCTTCGGCTACGACCCCGACAAGCACGACGACGGCGTGAAGCGCATCCTCGGCCGCGTCGGCCGCTTCACGCCGCAGGACGTGGTCGACATCGCGATCGCCCACAAGGCCCACGCCCCGTTCCTGGTCGAGAAGCTGTGGGGCTACTTCAGCCCGCGCGCGTGCCCGCCGAAGATGGTGCGGTCGCTGGCGAGGACCTACGTGAGGGCCAACACCGACGTGCGCCCCGTGCTGCGGGAGATCCTCACCAGCAAGCTGTTCTACGCGGGGCTGAACGAGCCGGACATGGTGAAGCCGCCGTTCGTCTACGTCGCCGGGATGCTGCGGCTCACGAACACCCGCGTGGATGACGAGGGGTGGCGCTGGCGCCTGCACCAGATGGGGCAGGTCCCGTTCCACCCGCCCAACGTGAGCGGGTGGGAGGGCGGCACCGCGTGGCTGTCGACCAGCGCGATCCGCGCCCGCTTCGACGCCGCCACCGCCGTGCTCCGCAAGACCGTGAAGGACGGGTCGGTCTCGTCCCGCCAGACCCCCCAGCAGGCGCTCGCCTCGGCCCTCGCCGCCACCGGTCGCCCGCGGGTGAGCCCCCGCACGGCGGCCGCCCTGCGCCGCTACGCCGTCACCTCCGTGAAGGGCCGCACGGACCGCTGGGAGGTCGAGCACTACTTCCCCGAGCGCCAGCGCGTGCTGCGGCACCTGCTGCTGGCGGGACCCGACGCCCAGGTCTGCTGACCGGGGGCCCGTAAGGATGCCGATGCGACGACGCTCACCCGGGTGCGCCGACTGGCGCGCCACCCGCCGCGCCTTCATGGGCCGCGCCGCCGACGCGGTGCCGATCCCGGCGGACGCCCTCGACGGCCTCGCCGCATTCGAGGAGGACGGCGGCATGACCCGGCGCAACCTCCTGGAGCGCGGGGTGGGCCTGTGGGTGGGGGCCTCGGCGCTCGCCGGCCTGTCCACCCGGTCGGTGCTGGAGGCGGCGTCCGCCCAGGCCCAGTCGGCGCCGGACGCGACGATCCTGGTGTCCCTGTACCTCGACGGCGGGAACGACGGCCTCAACACCCTCGTGCCGCTCGCCGACCCCGACTACCGGCGGCTGCGCGCACGCATCGGCATCCCCGCCGAGCAGGCGCTGCCGGTCGCCGGCCACCCGGAGTTCGGCTGGCACCCGTCCCTCGCCGGCCTGAGGGGGCTGTTCGACCAGGGCAAGGTGGCGGTGCTCCCGTCGGTGGACTTCCAGAACGCCGACCAGTCCCATTTCAACTCCGCCGCCTACTGGCGCCGGGGCATCGTGGGGCCGTCGTTCGACCCCACCGGGTGGCTCGGCCGCACCCTCGACGTGGTGGGCACCCCCGACAACCCGCTGCAGGGGATCAGCACCGCGTGGTCGCCCGACCCGGTGCTGGCGTCGCGGCGCGCGGCGACCGCGACGGTGTACGACCCGAGCTCCTTCGACTTCTGGATCGAGGGGGTGTGGGGCAGCGAGGGCTTCAGCAGGGCATACCGCCAGGCGGCGTCCGGGGCGACGTCGTCGCCGGCGCTGGCAGCCGCCCGGCGGACGTACGCGAACGCCTTCAAGGTGCGCGACCAGCTGGTGCCGTTGCGGGTCGACGACGACCACCCGCTGCCGCCGACGCCGGTGGCGTACCCCGACACCGACCTGGGCACCGGGCTGCGGAACCTGGCGCGGATGCTGGGCGCCGGCTTCGGCACCCGCGTCGCGGCGCTCTCCTACGGGGGGTTCGACACCCACGACGACCAGCCGTCCGAGCACGCGGAGCTGTTGACCGACCTCTCCGACTCCCTGGTGGCGTGGCAGGCCGACCTGGCGCAGCGCGGGCTCTCGGGCCGCGTGCTGACGTTGATCTGGAGCGAGTTCGGCCGCCGGCCGGAGGACAACGAGTCGAACGGCACCGACCACGGCGCCGGCGGCCTGGTGCTGCTGGTCGGCGACCGCGCCCGGGGCGGCATCCAGACGGAGTTCCCCGGCCTCGCGCGCCTGGACGAGGACGAGAACCTGCTGGTCACGACCGAGTTCCGGACCGTGTACGCGACCCTCCTGGAATCGTGGCTCGGCGTGGAGGCGGCCCGTGTGCTGCCGAAGATCGACCAGGCCCGTCTGCCCCTCGTCGCGTGACGCCGGGCCCCCCCGGGGCGGCTGCTATCCTCCGCCGACCTGAGGGCGTTTAGCTCAGTTGGGAGAGCACCAGCTCGACAAGCTGGGGGTCACTGGTTCGAGCCCAGTAACGCCCATCCCTCGGAAAGCCCCGCGAGCCGGGGCTTTTTTCGTCTCCGGAGCTCGATGAAGACGCTGCTGAACATCCTGTGGTTGGTGCTCGCGGGGATCTGGCTGGCGCTCAGCTACGCGCTCGCCGGCGTGATCCTCTGCATCACGATCATCGGGATCCCCTTCGGGGTGCAGGCGTTCAAGCTCGCCGGCTACGCCCTCTGGCCGTTCGG
>DASSBX010000367.1:0-2280 GCA_035698305.1 Miltoncostaeaceae bacterium
TCGCGTCAGGTGCGGTGGTCCGTCGTCACGTCGCGGAGCCGCGCCGCGACTACCCGGAGCACCGCGAGGGCGACGCCGGGCTCCTCGCGAAGCACCCGCTCGAAGTCCCAGGACGCGATCGCGAGGCACCGCGTCGGCGCCTCCGCCACCACCTGCGCCACCCGCGGCCCGCCGTCGAGGACCGACAGCTCGCCGAAGAACTCGCCCGGGCCGAGGTGCGCGACGGTCGTCCCGCTGCGCACCACCTTGACCCGGCCCTCGACGACGATGAAGAACCCGGTGCCGATCTCGCCCTCGCGGGCGATCACGCGGTCCGCCGGGAAGTCCACCTCGATCGCGACCGCGGCGACGCTGGCGAGGTCGCCGGTCTCCAGGCCGACGAACAGCGGGCAGCCGCCGATGAGCTCGGCACGGCGATCTGCGGTCAGCGTCATGCGCCCTCCTGGTGGCTGGATCGCCATCGTGCGCTGGGTGCCCGCCGCGCGTCAATGCGCGCCGCGGGCTTCCCCGTTCGAGTGCACCGCGCGGTCGTGTGTGCAACGATGCGTGTGCGGCCCGGGCGTCGCGAGCACCCGGGGAAAAGAGGAGGCGACGAGCGGTGGCGACGCGCGAGGAGATCGCGGACATTCTCGCCGGGTTCGCCCTGTTCGGAGACCTCCAGACGCCCCAGCTCCTCGGCGTGGCGGGCACCTTCGAGGAGGTCTTCTTCCCCCAGGGTGAGCGCGTCCTCCGGCAGGGCCTCACCGCGACCGGGTTCTACGTGATCCTCGAGGGGGAGGCGGACGTCCAGATCGACGGCACCAAGCGGGCGACCCTCCACCGCGGGGACTTCTTCGGGGAGGTGTCGATCATCCTCGGCGAGCCTCCCACGGCCGACATCGTCGCGGTCAGCCCGTTGCACTGTCTCGCGATGTCGGGGCCGTCGGTCGAGGGCTTCCTCGTCGCCCATCCGCGGGTGATGTACCGGATGCTCCAGGCCCAGGCGCGCCGGCTCCGCAACGCCAACCGCTGGCGGAGCTAGCGCCGTGGCCGATCCCGCCACCGCCGACCGTCCCTTCCCGCCCGGCGATTACCCGCTGATCATCGTCGGCTCCGGCCCGGGCGGCCTCCAGCTCTCGTACTCGCTCAGCCGGTACGGGGTCCCGCACGCTGTCCTGTCCCGCGACCCGGGCGCGGGCGGGATGTTCCGCAAGTGGCCGTTCTTCCAGCGGCTCCTGTCGTGGACCAAGCCCTACGCGCCCGCCCAACGGACCGAGCGCGAGTACCAGCGCTACGACTGGAACAGCCTCATCGCCGACGACCCGGCGCTGCGGTCCCTCCAGGCCGGGTTTATGGACGGATCCTCGTACTTCCCGTCGCGGCCCGAGATGCAGGCCAACCTCGAGGCATTCGCGGAACGTGCCGGCATCGCCGTGCGCTACGGGTGCGAGTGGCAGGCGACCGCGAAGGAGGACGGTCCCGACGGGTCGACGACGTTCGTGCTGACGACGTCCGACGGGGTGTACCGGACGCCGAACCTCGTGCTCGCGGTGGGCGTCGCGGAGCCGTGGAGCCCGTCGCCGCCGGGGATCGAGCTTGCCCGCCACTACGCGGACACGCGCGATGCGCAGTGGTACGCGGGCAAGCGGATCTTCATCATCGGCAAGCAGAACTCCGGGTTCGAGCTCGCCACCGGGCTCGCGTCGTGGGCATCGTCGATCACCGTCTGCTCGCCGTCACCGGCCAAGACCTCGATCGAGAAGCGGTCGCTCGCGGGCGTGCGGGCGCGATACGTCCAGCCGTTCGAGGACAACTTCCTGGGGCTCGGGGTGAAGATCCTCGATGCGTCCATCGCGGCGATCGTCAGGGACGGCGACGCGCTGCGGATCGATCTCAAGCGGACCGACACCGGCGAGGACCTGAGCGTGGCGGCCGACGAGGTGATCGCCGCGACGGGGTTCACCTGTCCGCTGCTTGACCTCCCGGCGCTGG
This sequence comes from Miltoncostaeaceae bacterium, assembly GCA_035698305.1. Taxonomy (GTDB): domain Bacteria; phylum Actinomycetota; class Thermoleophilia; order Miltoncostaeales; family Miltoncostaeaceae; genus Miltoncostaea. The sequence goes on from DASSBX010000367.1 coordinate 1,972, forward strand.
GGGTCACCACGTTCGGCCAGGCCAAGCTGCCGGCGGTGACCCCGCTGTGGGAGAGCGCGAACGTGCCCGGCATCTGGTTCGCGGGGACGATCACGCAGGCGTCGCCCGGCCTTCGGAAGCACGGCATCGGCGCGTACTCGGGGGCGGTGCAGGGTCACCGGTACAACGGGCGCATCCTCGCGCGGCACATCGCGGAGACGCGCTTCGGCGTCACCATCGACCGGCCTGCCCTCGACCAGGACGAGATCGTGCCCTACCTCCTCCGCGAGGCGACTCGTGCCCCGGAGCTGTGGCACCAGAAGGCGTACC
>DASSBX010000368.1:0-7683 GCA_035698305.1 Miltoncostaeaceae bacterium
CTCCACCACCGTCTGCGCCTCGTTGTACACGGGCATGACGAACGAGAGCTTCACGTCGCGGTCCGCCCGCCAGAGGGGCGTCCGCCGGACGGCGCCCGGCCGCCCGTCGGGGTTGGTTCGTGGCACGTGAAATCGCCTCCAGGACGTGTCGATCCACCTGCTGTCCGGATCGCTCCGCGACACGCGGGGGTGCCGCGATCACACTTGGTGGGGTGCTGTCGAGACCTGCTGGAGAGACGCGCTCGCCACAGGGCCGCCATGCGTCCCCGCGCTCACGTCGTCGGGCCGACCCGCAACTCCGTGGCCCATCGCACGAACCGGCGCTTTGGCACGGCACCCGGAACGTTGCGGGCGCCTCGCCGGTCCGGGGAACAGAGTTGCGCAGCGCGGGACGAGTTCAACCCAACGCTTGCGGAATCCTCACAAATAGCCTGCGCGTGACCGGCATCGGCCGGCGCGGGAACCGCGCGGCGATCAGCGTCTGGCGCGGATGAAGGCGGTCAACCCGTACGACGTGACGGGGACCATGCCGAGGCGGCGGTAGAACCCCTCGGCGCCGCGCTCGGCCACCAGGACCTGGTGGTGGAAGCGGTCCATCGGATAGTGGTCGAGGATCGCCCCGGTGATGGTGCGGCCGATGCCCTGCCGCTGGCGGTCCGGGGCCACGAGGATGTCGGCGATGTACACGGCGAACGCCTCATCGGACATGGCCCGCGCGAACCCCACCACCCGGTCGCCCTCCATTGCCACGACGCTGAACGACGAGCACTCGATCGCGGTGCGCAGGCGCGCCGGGTCGCCCGCGTGCGTCCAGCCGTGCGCGCGGTACAGGCCGATGATGCCGTCGAAGTGCTCGCCGACGTCGGCCTCTCGGATCAGGACTGGTGGGCGGGTCGTCGTCATTCCGGGCGTCTGAGGCTATGCGATAGTCCGCGGGATGTCTGCGCCGCCACGGATCCTGCCCGAACGATACGACCCCGCGCCGGTCGAGTCGAAGTGGCAGGCCGTGTGGGACGCGGAGGGGGCGTTCCGCGCCGAGCCCGTCTCCCGCGACGGCGTCGCCGCCGAGCTGCCGGACCGGCCGAAGGCGTACGTGCTCGAGATGCTGCCGTACCCCTCCGGTGAGATCCACATGGGTCACGTCAAGAACTACACGATGGGCGACGTGGTGGCGCACCACCGCCGGCGGATGGGCATGGCCGTGTTCCACCCGATGGGCTACGACTCGTTCGGGCTGCCCGCCGAGAACGCCGCCATCCGCACGGGCGTCCCGCCCGCCGAGGGCACCGCCCGCAACATCGCGCGGATCCGCCAGCAGCTGAAGGCGCTCGGCTTCGCGATCGACTGGGACACCGAGATCGCCACCAGCGACCCCGAGTACTACCGCTGGACCCAGTGGCTCTTCCTGCGGATGTACGAGCGGGGCCTGGCGGAGCGCCGGGAGGCCGCGGTCAACTGGTGCCCCCACGACCAGACCGTCCTCGCGAACGAGCAGGTCATCGACGGCCGCTGCGAGCGCTGCGGGCACGCGGTCGAGCTGCGCCAGCTCACCCAGTGGTTCCTGCGCATCACCGACTACGCCCAGCGCCTGCTCGACGACATGGACGAGCTGGTCGACTGGCCCGAGCGCGTGCTCACGATGCAGCGCAACTGGATCGGCCGCTCCGAGGGCGCCCGGGTCGTGTTCGCGGTGGAGGGCGGCGGCGACCCGATCCCCGTGTTCACCACGCGCCCCGACACCCTGTTCGGCGCGACGTTCTTCATCCTCGCCCCCGAGCACCCCGCCGTGGTCCACCTGGTGGAGGGCAGGCCGGAGGAGGCGGAGGTCCGCGAGTACGCCGCCGCCGCCGCCCGCGCGTCCGCCGCCGAGCGCGGCGAGACCGAGCGCCCGAAGACCGGCGTGTTCACCGGCCGCCACGTGGTCAACCCCGTGACCGGCGACCCCATCCCGGTCTGGGTGGCCGACTACGTCCTGATGGACTACGGGACCGGCGCGATCATGGCGGTCCCCGGCCACGACGAGCGCGACTTCGCGTTCGCGCGGGCTCACGGCCTGCCCGTCACGCGCGTGATCGCCCCGGAGGGCGAGAACCCCGCCGCCCCGCTCGACGAGCCGTACACGGGCCCCGGCCGGCTGGTGAACTCCGGCTTCCTGAACGGTCTGACGGTGGACGAGGCGAAGACCACGGTGGCCGAGTGGCTCTGCGAGCGCGGCCTCGGCGAGCTGACCGTCGGATACCGGCTGCGCGACTGGCTCATCTCGCGCCAGCGCTACTGGGGGGCGCCGATCCCCGTGGTGCACTGCCCGGTTGACGGGGTCGTCCCGGTGCCCGACGACCAGCTGCCGGTGGTGCTGCCCCACGTCGACGACTACGCGCCGAAGGGTCAGAGCCCGATCGCGTCGGTCGCCGAGTTCGTGAACACCACATGCCCCAAGTGTGGGGGACCGGCCCGTCGCGAGACGGACACGATGGACACGTTCGTCGACTCGAGCTGGTACTTCCTCCGTTACACCGCGCCGCACCTCACGACCGCCCCCTTCGAGCGGGAGATCGTCGACTACTGGCTCCCGGTGGACCAGTACATCGGCGGGATCGAGCACGCGATCCTGCACCTGCTGTACGCGCGCTTCTTCGTCAAGGTGCTGCACGACGCCGGCCTGCTCGGCGCCCGCGAGCCGTTCGCCCGCCTCTTCACCCAGGGGATGATCTACCGCGACGGCGCGAAGATGAGCAAGAGCAAGGGCAACGTCGTCTCCCCGGACGAGATCGTCGCGCGCCTCGGCGCCGACGCGCTGCGCCTGTACGTCCTGTTCATGGGCCCGGCGGCCGAGGACATCGAGTGGAGCGACCGCGCCGTCGAGGGGCAGCGCCGGTTCATCGACCGGCTGTGGCGGCTCGTCGGCGGCCTCGAGGCGGGCGGACTCGCCGCCCGCCCGGCGCGCGAGGCGCTGGAGGGGCCGGCGCTCGAGCTGGTCCGTGCCGCCGAGGCGGCGATCGCCAAGGTGAGCGAGGACATCGGCGAGCGCTTCTCCTTCCACACGGCGATCTCGAGCGTCCAGGAGCTGGTGAACCTGGCGACGAAGGGCGTGGCGGAGGGGGTGTTCGACGACGACGCCGGGCGCGCCGCGCTGCGGTACGCGTCGCAGACGGCGGTGTCGCTGCTGTTCCCGTTCGCCCCCCACGTGACGTCGGAGATGTGGGAGGCGCTGGGCGGCGGGCCGCTGTGGCGGGAGCCGTGGCCCGAGGCGGCCCCCGAGTTCCTCGCGCGCGAGACGGTCACCGTCGTGGTCCAGGTGAACGGGAAGCTCCGCGACCGGGCCGAGGTGGCCGCGGGCACGCCGGACGCCGATCTCGTCGCGCTCGCGCGCGCGCTGTCGAAGGTGGCGCCGGCGATCGAGGGCAAGCAGGTGGTCCGCGAGGTGGTCGTCCCCGACCGGCTGGTGAACCTCGTCGTGAAGTAGGCCGCACGCGGGCACGCTCCCGCGCGCGTCACGTCACGGTCCCGTGGTGATCCGCGCGGCCGGCGCGTCCTACCGTCGGCGCATGGATCGGCTCCTGCCTTGGCTGCGCCGCTCGGGATGGGCGTACGTCGTCGTCGCCGTGGTGCTCGCCCTCGTCGCGTGGCGGCTCGGAGGGGGCGGGGGCGGGGGGCAGCCGGCCGCCGCCGCCGGCGCCGCCACGCCGACCGCGCCCGTGGCGGTCACCGCCCCGGAGGACGGCCCGGCCGGGCTCGTGCACGTCGCCGGCGCCGTCCGCCGCCCCGGGGTCTACGAGATCGGCGCCGGCGCCCGGGTGGTCGAGGTCATCAAGGAGGCGGGCGGCCCCACCCGGCGCGCAGACCTGGCCGCGCTCAACCTCGCGGCGACGCTGGAGGACGGCCAGCAGGTGCTCGTCCCGGAGCGGGCGCGGCCCGGCGCGCCGGCGCCGCCGGGGGCCGCCGCCTCCGCCGACGCGCCGATCCGGTTGTCGACCGCCTCCCCGGAGCAGCTGGAGGCGCTCGACGGGATCGGCCCGACCCTCGCGTCCCGCATCGTGGAATGGCGTGACGCCCACGGCGGCTTCCGGTCAGTGGACGACCTCCTCGATGTGCCAGGGATCGGACCCACTCGGCTCGAATCACTCCGTACGAAGGTCGTGCCGTGAGGGGGGTCCATTTCCGGCGGGGTGGTCTATCCTCACGCCAGGGGACGCGCCCGAGGCGTCCGAGGTACGAGGCCCGGAGGGGGGCCCAGGCTGAACAAGTTCCTCAAGAGCGCGGCGTTCCCGATCCTCATCGTGATCCTGCTGGTGTTCGTCGCCCAGCGCCTCGTGGTCTCGAGCGAGCCGTCCAAGCCCGCGCCCACCTTCAACGAGTTCACGCAGAAGATCGCGGACGGCCAGGTGGCCAAGGCGACGATCAAGGTCGAGAACCAGACGGTCGACGTCACGCTCAAGGACAACACCAAGTTCACGACCGGCTACCCGCAGGACTACTCGGAAACGCTCATCAACCAGCTCGAGCAGGCCAACGTGCCGTTCGAGGTGAAGGGCATCCCCAGCTCGCCCTGGTGGTCGAGCCTCATCTGGCTCGCGCCGTTCATCCTCTTCATCGGGTTCTGGATCTACCTGATGAACCGCATGCAGGGCGGCGGATCCAAGGTCATGAGCTTCGGCAAGAGCCGCGCGAAGCGGATGGCCGTCGACGCGCCCAAGATCACGTTCAAGGACGTCGCGGGCGCGGACGAGGCGGTCGAGGAGCTCCACGAGATCAAGGAATTCCTCGAGAACCCCAAGAAGTTCCAGAGCCTCGGCGCGCGGATCCCGAAAGGCGTCCTGCTCTTCGGCCCCCCCGGGACCGGCAAGACGCTCCTCGCCCGCGCGGTCGCCGGCGAGGCGGGCGTGCCGTTCTTCTCCATCTCCGGCTCCGACTTCGTGGAGATGTTCGTCGGTGTCGGCGCCAGCCGCGTCCGCGACCTCTTCGAGCAGGCCAAGCAGAGCTCGCCCTGCATCATCTTCATGGACGAGATCGACGCGGTCGGCCGCCACCGTGGCGCCGGCCTCGGCGGTGGCCACGACGAGCGCGAGCAGACGCTCAACCAGCTCCTCGTCGAGATGGACGGCTTCGAGGCGAAGGACAACATCATCCTCATCGCCGCGACGAACCGGCCGGACATCCTCGACCCGGCCCTCCTGCGGCCCGGCCGGTTCGACCGTCAGATCGTCGTGGACCGTCCCGATCGTGAGGGGCGCGCCCAGATCCTGCGCGTCCACACCAAGGGCAAGCCGATCGCCAAGCAGATCGACCTCATGACCCTCGCGGGCCAGACCCCCGGGTTCACCGGCGCGGACCTGGCCAACCTGGTGAACGAGGCGGCCCTCCTCGCAGCCCGCAAGGGCAAGCGCCTCATCGAGCAGGCGGAGCTCGAGGAGGGGATCATGCGCGTGATCGCCGGCCCCGAGAAGAAGTCGCGCCTGCTCTCCGAGAAGGAGCGGGTCGTCACGGCCTACCACGAGATGGGGCACGCCCTCGTCGGCCACTTCCTCCCGGAGTCCGACCCGGTCCACAAGATCTCCGTCGTGTCCCGCGGCCAGGCCCTCGGCTACACGATCTCGATGCCGGTCGAGGACAAGTTCCTGACCACGCGCGCCCAGCTCGAGGACCAGATGGCGATGACGCTCGGCGGCCGGGCCGCCGAGGAGCTCGTCTTCGACGAGATCACCACCGGCGCGGCCAACGACCTCGAGAAGGTCACCCAGACCGCGAAGCAGATGACGATGCGCTTCGGCATGTCCGACAAGCTCGGGCCGCGGGTGCTGGGACACAACCACGGCGCGCCGTTCCTCGGCCGCGACATGCACTCCGAGCCCGACTACTCGGACGACCTGGCGCGGACCATCGACTCGGAGATCCGGCGGATCATCGAGGAGGCCCACCAGCGCGCGCGCGACATCCTGGTGGAGCACCGCGAGGACCTCGAGAACCTGTCGCAGATCCTGCTGCGGCGCGAGACGATCGAGCGCGAGGAGTTCATCGCGCTCCTCGCCGGCGAGCCCGAGGCCGCGGTGTTCGCCGAGCGCGACGCGAAGGCGGCCCAGCTGGCCCGCGAGGCCGAGCAGGCCGGCCAGCAGGAGAAGAAGGCGAAGCGGCTGCCGTACCCGGGCGCCGGGGAGCCGCTGGCCGAAGGCTGAGCGCGGTGTGAACGTGGGCGGCGCGCGTTCGCGCGCCCCCCGTCACAACCGTGGCTGAGGCGGGCCGGGGCACCGGCCTAGCCTCGGTGCATGACCGCCGGCGCCCGCCGTCACGCGGCGGCGCCCGCGTGGCTGCGCGCCGCCCCCCACGTCGTGTTGGCGGCGTTCTGCGCGGGGCTCTGCGCGCCGCTCATCGGGATCGGCTCCCCCGGGGCCGGCCTCGTGGCGTGCGCCGCGGCCGCCGCCGGTGCCGGGGTCGCCGGGGCGCGTCGCCGGGCGGCGTGGGCGCTCGCGCTGCTGGTCGTCGCCGCCGGCGCGGCGGGGGTCGCGTGGGGCGCCATGCGGTACGTCGCCACGACGCCCCCGGCGCTCGAGGTGCCGCTGCGTGTCAGCGGGACGGTGGTGATCGACGCGCCGCCCCGCCCCGACGGGTTCGGGGGGCTACGGGCGCGGGCCCGGGTCGACGACCTGCGGGCCGCGCCCGGGCGGCGGCTCCCCGGGCGCCTGCGGGTGCTGCTCGACCTCCCCGCCGGGCCGGGGGCGCCCGGGCTGGGGGAGCGGGTGCGGGTGTCGGGATGGATGCGGGCGCCGGCGTCGGCGGCGTCGCCGGACTGGTGGCGGGCGTGGCTGGAGCGGCAGGGGATCGCCGGGCGGCTGCGGCCCGAGACGCTCGCGCCTGCGGGGCGGCGCGGCGGGCTCGACGGGCTGCGCGACCGGTGGCGGACCTGGGCGGCGGCGCACGCCGGGGCGGGGCTGTCGGGCGACCGGGAGGCGCTGGTGCGCGGGATGGCGCTCGGCGGCGGCGACGCGCTGTCGGAGGAGGGGGCGACGGCGTTCCGGGATGCGGGGCTCTGGCACCTGCTCGCCGTCTCCGGGCAGAACGTGACGGTGGTGGCCCTCGCGGCGCTGGCGCTGCTGCGGGCGCTGGGGACGCGGCGGCGCGCCGCCGTGGGCGGGGCGGCGCTGGTGATGGCGGCGTACTGCCTGGCGTGCGACGGCGGGGCGTCCGTCGCCCGGGCCGGGATCGCCGGCGGACTGGGCCTGCTGGCCGAGCTGCGGTCGGCCCCCCGGGAACGCTGGTACCTGATGCTCGCGGGCCTCGCCGCGCTGCTGGCGCACGACCCGCGGGCGATCGGCGACCCCGGGCTGCAGCTGTCGTTCGCGGCGGTCGCGGGGCTGTTCCTGCTCGCGCCGCCCCTCGAGGGCTGGATGCGGGGCTGGCTGCCGGCGCGGGTGGCCGGCCTCGCCGCGATGGCGGGAGCGGCGGGACTGGCGACGGCGCCGGTGACGGTCGCGCACTTCGGACGGCTGTCGGTGGTGGGGCTCGTGCTCAACGTGGTCGCGGTGCCGGTGGCCGCCCCCGTGGTGGTCCTCGCGCTCGCCGGGATGGCGGCGGGGGCGCTCGCGCCGGCCGCCGGGGTGGCGGTCGCGTGGCTCGCCGGGGCGGGCGCCTGGCTGCTGCTGGAGGCGGCGCGCTGGGCGTCGCGGCTGCCCGGCGCGGCGGTCGACCTGC
>DASSBX010000369.1:0-5912 GCA_035698305.1 Miltoncostaeaceae bacterium
CTCGCACGGCGCGTGGAGCGGCACCGCGCCGAGCGGCGTCCGCGCCACGTCGCCCATGCCGACCCCGTGGACCAGGTTGGCGTCGCCCACGAACTCGGCGACGGCCCTGCTGGCCGGCAGCTCGTAGAGGGCGGCGGCGTCCGCCTGCTGCAGGACGCGGCCCTCCTGCATCACGGCCACCGCGTCGCCCACGACGAACGCCTCCTCCTGGTCGTGGGTCACGAAGATGCCGGTCGCCCCGGTCTCGGCGAGCACCCGGCGCACCTCCAGCCGCAGCTCCGCCCGCAGCGGCGCGTCGAGCCCCGAGAACGGCTCGTCGAGCAGGATCACCGACGGCTCGGGCGCCAGCGCCCGGGCCAGCGCAACGCGCTGCGCCTGGCCGCCGGAGAGCGTCGCGGGCGCGCGGTCGGCGAGCCCCCCGAGCCCGACCAGGGCCAGGGTCGCCTCGACGCGCTCGGCGCGCCGCGGGTCGCGGCGGGGCAGGCCGTAGGCCACGTTGCGCCCCACGCTCAGGTGCGGGAACAGCGCGGCGTCCTGGAACACCATCCCGATGCGCCGCCGCTCGGGCGGCGTGAACGTCCCGGGGCCGGACAGGACGCGGGCGCCCACGCGGACCTCGCCGGCGTCGGGCCGCTCGAGCCCGGCGATGGTGCGCAGCAGGGTGGTCTTGCCGCAGCCGCTGGGGCCGAGCAGGGCGACGATGCTGCCGGCCGGCACGTCGAGCCCGGCCCCGCGCAGCACGGGCGTGTCGCCGAAGGCCTTCTCGATGCCGCGCACGACCACCGGCTCGCCCGCCACGGCGGGGGCGGGGGGCGACGGGTGGAGAGCCGTGTGCATTCGGCCCACCTTACTACGCGTCGTGGGTGCCCCCGAAGGGGCGGTCAGCGCGTCAGACCGGCTGGCCGGGGAGGACGAAGAGCCCGGCGGCGGCGCGCTCGCCGATGGCCCGCTCCTCGCCGCCGATGCGCACCGTCAGCTGACCCGCCGACGGGTCGACCCGCAGCACCTCGAGGTCGGTCCCCGGCACGAGGCCCTGGTCGTAGAACCAGTGGAGCAGGTCGCCGTCGTGCTCCGCCAGGCGCACGATGGTGGCGGGGCCCACGTCGAGCTGGCTGAGCGCACGCAGGTCGCGGTTCTCCTCCTGCTCGCGCACCGTGTCGACCGGCCAGCCGTGCGGGCAGCGATCGGGGTGGCCGAGCTGGTTCGCGAGCCGCTCGACCATGTCGTCGTCGAACGCGTCGCCGATGTCGTCGGCGTGGACGTGCGACTCGGCGGGCGTGTAGCCCATGAAATCGGTGAGGAAGCGCTCGATGATGCGGTGGTTGCGAACCACCCGCTCGGCCTCGGCGCGGCCCTTCTTCGTGAGCAGCGGCGCCTTGCGCGGGCCGCGCTCGATGAGCCCGTCGGCCTCCAGGCGCTTCAGCATCTCGCTCGCCGTCGGCGGCGTGACGCCGAGCATCTCGGCGACCCGGGCGGCGGGGACCGGCGCCTCGCCCACGATCGGGCCGTACTCGCCGACCGGGGTGGCGAGGAAGTAGATCGCCTCGAGGTAGTCGTGGACCGAGTGCGCGCGTGCCATGGCCGGGCATCCTAGCGGTCCTGGCGGGGCTGGACGCGACGCGGGGGCTCCGATACGTTCGCCACATGCCGACGCCGTCGGGTTCCGGGGCGGGTCCCCGGCGAATCCTGGTCATCGCGAACGAGACCTGCGCGGGGCGCGGCGTGGTGGACGAGGTGCGGTACCGGGCCGGTGGCGAGGGCGCCGAGGTCGTGGTGGTGGCGCCGGCGCTGGCGAAGAGCCGGCTGGAGCACTGGCTGTCGTCCGATTCGGAGCGGCGCCAGAGCGAGGCCGCCACGCGGCTGGACGAGTCGATCCGGGCGTTCGAGGCGGCGGGCATGAACGCCCGCGGCACCCTGGGCGACGCCGACCCGCTGCAGGCCCTGGACGACGCGCTGCGCGTCTTCGATCCCGACGAGGTCATCATCTCCACCCACCCGCCGGCGCGGTCCAACTGGCTGGAGCGGCAGGTGGTGCGCAAGGCCCGCGAGCGGTATCCCATGCCGATCACGCACGTGGTCGTCGACCTCACGCAGGAGTCCATGGAGGCCGACCGGCCCGGCCGCGGCCAGATGGTGGCGCCCGAGCGCCGGCTGCGGGTGTTCGCCGCGGCCGCCTACGACGAGGCGCTGGCCATCCAGAGCGGCGGGTTCCGCGACCGGCCCGTCCCCGGGCACAATGGCTCCGGGGTGTGGGTCAGCGACCGCCCGCCCGCCGCGGACCACGGCGACGCCTGGGTGGTCTTCGCCATCGACGTGCCGGAGGAGGCCGCCGCCGGCTACGCCCGCGGCGACGGCCCCGAGGGGCGCCAGTACCTGATGCCCGCCGAGCTGCTCAACCGGTCGGGCCCCCCGGTCCAGCAGGACGACTGGTCCGAGTAGCCCCGCCGGTCACGACTCCGCGATCGTGACCGAGTCGATCCAGATCGTGGAGGTGGGGACCTGGCTGGCGGGATCGCCGGGGTCGGCGTCCGGGTCGGCGAATCGCTCGATGGTCCTCGCGACGTCGAGCCCCTTCGTGACCGTGCCGAACCGGGAGTAGGAGTTCGGCAGGAAGCTGGCGTCGCCCGTGACGATGAAGAACTGGGAGCCGTTGGTCCCGGGACCCGAGTTGGCCATGGCGACGCTGCCGGCCGGGTAGCCGTCGTCGGGGAGCTCGTCCGCGAACGTGTAGCCGGGGCCGCCGGTGCCGTCGCCGGACGGGTCGCCGCCCTGGATCACGAAGCCCGGCACCACCCGGTGGAACGTGAGCCCGTCGTAGAAGCCCTCGCGGGCCAGGAACACGAAGTTGTTGACGGTGCGCGGCGCGGCCTTCGCGTCGAGCCGGATCACGATGTCCCCGCACGAGGTGGCGATCGTCGCCGTGTAGGTCGCCGACTCGTCGATGGTGAGCGGAGGGGGCGCGTCGTAGGTCTGCGGGTCGGCCGGCGTGCACGGCTCGGCGGCGCTGCAGGTGGCGCCGTCGGCGTTGGTGACCGTGCCCCCGCCCGCCGCGGCCACGGCGGTGGACGCGGTGGCCGTCGCCGCCGCGCCGGCGTCCGCCGATCCGTCGTCGCCGCCGCCGCACGCCGCGAGCCCCGCCACCACGACGAGCGCCGCCAGCGCCGCCGCCACCACCACGACCGTCCGCCTCACACCGCCTCCTCCATCTCGCGCAACCGGAAATACGTCAGCGTCCACGCCACCGCCGCGAACGGCGCCGCCAGGCTGTTGGTCACGGCCTGCCCGATCAGGGTCTTCCACGAGTCGCTGTCGATCGGCGACAGCGCGATCGCGAGCACGAGGCCGAGCACCAGGATGATCAGCAGGGTCAGCACGGCGACGCCGAACACCGGCCAGGCCGACCCGAGCACGAGCTCGCGGCTGCGGCCGAAGCTCTCGAGCACCCGGCGGTGCTCGATCATGATCACCGGGGAGACGACCAGCCACCACGTCAGCAGCACCAGGCCGGGCACGATCAGCAGCGCCAGGCCGACGCAGATGCCGAGCAGCGCCAGGACCCCGGCGCCGGCGAGGGCCATGAGCCGCCCGCCCGCGTGGCCGAACGTGCCGGCGATGCCGAGGTCCACGCGCCCGTCGCGGAGGTCCTCGACGGCCTTCACCAGCGCTCCCTGCACGAAGAAGATCGCGGCGAGGCCCAGCAGGTTGGCCGCCACCACCCCCGGCCAGCCCACCGCGGCCAGGAGGCCGCCGATCACCCCGAGGGGCACGAACACGACGGCCGCGATGCTGATCAGATACCGGGGATGGGCGCGGTAGAGCTCCCAGCTGCGGCGCATGATGTCGCCCGGCTCCATGGCGGCGGACTCTACGTGCGGATCCCGACCCCGCGAAGGAAGGTCACCCAGGCCCACGCCGTCATGCCGGCCGCGATCCCGAGGGTCACGCCGAGCGAGAGGGCCAGCGGCACCTCGGCGTCGCCGAGCACGCCGTGCCGGGCGGCGACCACCATGTAGAAGATCGGGTCGGCGTGCGTGAGCCCCTCCCACGGCTGGCCGAGCCGGTCGACGGCGTAGAAGACGCCGCCGAGGAACACGAGGGGCTGGATCACCAGGTTGCCCACCACGTTCTGCTGGTCCCACCCGGTGGAGTAGAGGCCCACCACGGTGCCGAGCGCGGTGAACGCCACGCTGGTCCCGATCAGGACCAGCGCGAGCACCACCGGGTGCTCCACGGGGAAGTCGACGAACAGCCGGGCGGCGCCGAGCGTGAGCACGCCGATGAGCAGGCTCCGGACGACGCCGCCCGCCATGTACCCGATCAGGAGCTGCGTCGGGCTCATCGGGCTGGACGCCGGGTCCTCGATGAACCCGTCGTTGCGCGCCTGGTAGATCGAGGTGGCGTTGTTGCCGAACGCCGACGTCGCGACGCCCATCAGCACCAGCCCGGCGACGATGAACCGCTCGTACGGCACGCCGTCGATCACGCGGATCGAGCCGCCCAGGGCGACGCCGAACACCACGATGAACAGCACGGCCGCCACGACCGGGGGCGCGATCGTCTGGGCCCACAGGCGCATCACGCGCAGCACCTCGCGCTCGGCCAGCGCGGCCACGCCGCGGATGCGGACCCGGCGGATCTCGGCGGTCGTCACCGGCCGACCAGGTGCAGGTACACGTCCTCCAGGCGCGGGGCGCCGAACCGCTCGCGCAGGTCCGGCGGTGCGCCCTCGGCCACGATCCGGCCGCCGCGGATGAACGCCACCCGCTCGCAGAGCGCCTCGGCCTCCTCGAGGTAGTGGGTGGTGAGGAGGATGGTGGTGCCGTCGGCGTGGAGCGCCCGGATGTAGGCCCACAGGTCGTGGCGCAGCTCGATGTCGACGCCGGCGGTGGGCTCGTCGAGGATCACCAGGCGCGGCCGGTGCAGCAGCGCCCGCGCCAGCAGCAGGCGGCGTCGCATGCCGCCCGACAGGTGGTGGGCGTACGCGTCGGCCTTCCCGGACAGGTCGAACGCGGCGAGCATCTCGGCGGCCCGCGCGTTCGCCTCGGCGCGCGTGAGGCCGAAGTAGCGGCCGTGGAGCGTCAGCAGCTCGCGCACCGGGACGAACCGGTCCAGGGCGACGTCCTGCGGGGCGTATCCGATGGTGCGGCGGGCCTCGGCGGCCGTCGCGCCCCGCGAGGACAGTCCGAACACGCGGATCTCGCCGGCGTCGGGCGTCGTGAGGCCCACGACGCTGCGGATGAGGGTGGTCTTGCCGGCGCCGTTCGGGCCGAGCAGGCCGAAGAACGACCCGGCGGGCACCCGCAGGTCCAGGCCGTCGAGGGCCTGGACGCCGCCGAAGCCCTTCCGGACGGCGGCACAGTCCAGTGCGGGGGCGTCGGCGCTGCTCACGGGGCGCGACGGTAGCGCGCCGGAGCGGGGCGGCGCCCGGCCGGGACGGCTACCAGCCGACGGCGACGACGGCGACGGCGCAGATCAGATGGTCGGCGCCGGCGCCGCCGTCCGTGCCGTTCGGCATCCGCAGGCCGCCCTCCCGGGCCGTGACCATCACCCGGCCGTAGGGGAAGATCGCGGCGACGGCGTCCGGGTCGACGTCCTCGTGGCGGGGGACGGCGACGGTCACCTCGATGCGCATGTCGGCGCGGTCGCCGCTCGGGATCAGGTCGCGCAGGCCGGGCAGCGACGTGCGGCCCATCGCCTCGCGGGCCGCCCGCCGCGCCGCCTTCGTGGGGTCCTCGCCGACCAGGTCGACGCCCAGGCCCATCTCCAGGAAGACGGGGAAGGCGCCCCCGGGGGCGCCCTCCGGGTCAGTACGCGGTGTCGTCGCCGCCGCGCCTCAGCTTGCGGAGCACCACCACCACGCCGCCGGCCACGGCGCCGACGACGGCGACCCGGCCGACGAGCCGCTTCAGCCC
>DASSBX010000370.1:0-2026 GCA_035698305.1 Miltoncostaeaceae bacterium
TTGCTGATCCCGCCGAGCGGCGTGAACAGGTAGCTCGTCCCGCCGAGCTCGTTGGCGACGTAGATGTCGCCGCGCTCGTCGACGTCGACGCCGTGCGGGAAGCGCAACCCGGTCGACGGCCCCGCGATCGTGCGCTGCGGCGCGACGTCACCCGTGTCGGTGGTCTTGTACTCCGTCAGCGAGCTCGCGTAGGTGTTGGCCACCAGCAGGTTGCCGGCGGCGTCGAAGGCCATGCCCTGGGGGCCGCTGAGCCCGGTCGAGCCGCCCGCGATCGTCGCCAGCGGCGCAACGTCCCCGTTCGCCCCGGGCGCGTACTCGGTGAGGCTGTTGGTCGCGAGGTTGGCCACCCACAGGTGACCGGCGGAGTCCATGGTCAGCGCCGACGGGCCGCCGAGCCCGGTGTGCTCGCCGTGGATCACCGCGACCGGCGCGGCGTCGCCGTGGGCGCCGGGCGCGTAGACCGTGACGCTGTTGGCCGGGTAGTTGGCGACATAGAGGCGCCCGGACTCGTCGAGCGCGATCGCGTCGGGGTACGCGAGGCCGGTCGCGGGGCCCGCGAGCGTTGCCGACGGTGCGACCGCGCCGTTCACCCCGTACTCGAACTCCTGGATCGACGCGTTGTTCGCGCTTGCCACGTACGTCTGCCCGTCCGGATCGATCACGACCGCGGTCGTGCCGTTGAGCCCGGTCGTCGCGCCGGAGAGGAGGGTCTGCGGGAAGACGAAGCCGCCGTCGGTGTCGAGCCCGAACGAGAGCACGGCGCTGTTGCCGCTGTTGACCGTGTAGACGGCCGCCTGCACGGCGGGGTGGACCCCGATTTCGAGGTCGGCCGACGCGGTCATCCCCGAGGCGTCGGTCACCGTCGCGGTGAACGCGCTCGTGCCCGGTCGGGTCGGGGTGCCGCTGATGCGGCCGGTGGCGGGATCGAGGCTGAGGCCGTCCGGCAGCGTGCCGGTGGAGATGCGCCACTTCAGCGGGCGGGCGCCCATCGCGGCGGCGAGCGTCTGCGCGTACGGCCGGCCGACGGTGCCGCGCGGCAGCGACGCGGTGGTGACCGTCAGGGTCCGGTGCGCGATCGTGATCTTGACCGTCTCACGGGCCGAGGCGGCGGTGGGGAGCGCGCTGTCGGTGGCCTGGACGGTGAAGGTCGACGTCCCGGTCGAGCTCGGCGTGCCGCTGATGACCCCCGACGAACTGAGGCTCAGCCCGCGCGGCAGCGAGCCGGCGATCTTCGCCCAGTGGTAGGCGCCCACGCCGCCGCTGGCGTCCAGCTTGGCTGAGAAGCGGCTCTTGACGTAGCCCTTGAGCGTCCCGGGCGCCTTGAGGGTCAGCGGCGCGGCCGCGACGTCGAGCGTGAACGCCTGTGACGTGCTCGCGAACCCGTTGTCGGCCGTGATGGTGAAGCCGTACTTGCCGGCCGTGCGCGCCGGGACGGCGCCGCCGATCAGGCCGCTGTCAGGGTCGATCGACAGCCACGAGGGCGCACCCGCCAGCGAGAACTTCGGCGCGGGGAAGCCGGTCGCGGTGACGCGGAACGCGATGTTGTCGTCGACGGCCGCGATCGCGGGCACGGTGAACGAGGCCGCGGACGTGATCGCCGGGCGGACCGTGCTGCGGTTGAACGCCAGCGAGACGAACCCGTCGCCGTCCGCCGGCCGGATGCCCACGGTGCCCGTCCCGGTGGCCCAGAATGAGCTCGCGCCGGCGCCGCCGCCGCCGCCAGCGCCGCCGAGGTAGCCGCCGTTGGCGCCTCCGCGGCCGGGGCAGATGCCGTCACCGCCGCCGCCTCCGCCGCCGGCGCCGGTGTTGCTCACGGCGTCCGCGCCGGCGCCGCCGCGGGAGGGGGCGTCACAGCCGAGCTTTCCGGCCTGGCCGCCGTCCCCGCCGCTGAGCGCGCCGCTCTGGCCGTTGCCGCCGGTGCCCGGGCCGTGACCGCCGTCGCCGCCGTTGAGGGCGGGGAACGCCGAGCCGGCGCCGCCGCCTCCTCCCCCGCCGCCGGCGACCGCGACCGGCACCGAGATCGTGT
>DASSBX010000371.1:0-2847 GCA_035698305.1 Miltoncostaeaceae bacterium
GCCAGAACCCCTGTGATGACGACGATCTCCATATCGCTCCCCTACCGCGGCGCGGGCGCCGGCGCACGCCTGCCCTTGCCTCCGTGACTATGGTGGCACTTGTGCCCGCCGGAGACCAGGATCAGGCCCCGGCGGGTTCGCGCCGGAACATGCAGCAGCCGACGATCCTGGTCCTCGGCCTCAGGCCGGAGCGGCTCGTCGACAGTGAGGGCCGCATCGACGCCTTCCTCGAGCCGCCCGGCCAGGAGCAGGGCGAGACGCTCGTCGAGGCCGTCCGCTCCGGCGCGGAGGCGGGCGGCCACGTGCTCGCGATCGTGCCCCAGTGGCTCAAGGGCGACGGCCTGCTGCGGCTGCAGATGGTCGAGTCCGCGCTCGACGACGAGCGGCTGACGATCCACGAGACCCCGCTGCCGCCGCTCGCGGCCGCCGTGCTCGCCTCGCTCGCGTCGGCGGTCGCCCCGCACCTGCCCTCGCGCGGCGTGCTCGTCTCCCTCCTGGGAGAGCTCGAGGCCGAGCTGCACGTCTTCACCTGGCTGGGCAGCGTCAGCGGCCTCAGCGTGCCGACGCCGACGATCGGCCAGCACGTGGCCTCCCTGAGCCCGGGCAGCGCGTTCGGCGTCTCCTCGTATCCCGAGCCGTCCGTGCACAAGCTCGGCCGCGACGGGGCCGGCGTCCCGCTGCCGCGGATCGAGCGCCCGTCGCGCCTGGCCGTCAGCGACCACGGCGGCAACGTCGCCTGGGTGCACACCGTCAACGCGGCGCTCGGCGGCCTCGAGGTGCGGATGGTCGAGCCGACGCCCAACGGCCCGTCGTGGTGGGGCACCGGCAAGCTGGTCGAGAGCGTCGCCTACCCGGTCGACGTGGAGCGGCTCGCCGCCGAGCTCGTGGACGCCGCGGATCCCTGGGCGTGCCGCTGGTGCCGCGAGCTGATCGCGCGCTCGCCATGCCCGGTGTGCGGGCACCGCGGCCGGCCTCCGCGCCGCCGGGGCGCCGGAGCCGCGCCTCCCGTGGCTTCCCAGGGCGATCAGCACGGCGCCCGCACGTAGGTGGTCGGGGTGGGCACGTCGTCCGCGGCGAGCCGCACGCGGGCCTGGTCGAAGTAGGTCTCGCGGCCGCACAGCCGCGGCGCCGACAGCTTGATCGTGGCCGCGTAGGCGTCCTTGCCGCCCGAGGCGCAGCTCGGGTCGCAGTCGCGCACCTCCAGCGTGCCGGAGCCCTCCGCGCCGCCGGCGTCCCAACGCTGCCAGCGCAGGTCCTCCAGCGTCCCGTCGGCGGAGACCTCCAGCGAGTACGGCCGGACGCCGATCGCGCCCTCCACGCCGACCACGCCCACCGTGCCGGCCTCGAGCTGCCGTGCGACGGCGGCCGGAGGCGCCTTGCGCGGCGGCGCGACGGGCCGCGCCCGCTCGCCGCTGCCCGGCTGCCGCGGCCCCCAGTCGCCCTTGGGGACCGGCGCCGCGCCGGCCTCGCGCTCGTCCGCGGAGCCGCCGCAGCCACCGAGGGCCAGCGCCAGCGCGAGGATGACGGCCGCGACCCTCATCGGCTGCAGTAGGTCGCGATCAGCGAGAGGGCCTGCCCGCGGCGCTGGTCGTAGCGGTCGGGGAAGGCGGAGACCTGCACGTCCTGGGCGAGCTGGCCCGGGGTCATCCAGGGCCGGTCCTGGCGGATCGCCCGCGAGATGAACTGCGTCGAGGCCCACACGGGGTCCATCCGCTGCGCGAACGTGCCCCAGGAGTCGCGCTGCTGGTAGAGGCCGATCGAGTCGAGGTCCCCGTAGGGCAGGCTGTGCACGCCGGACTCGACGATCGCCGCCTCGTAGGCCGCCAGCAGCACCTTGTCGGAGGCGCCGAGCCGCCGCGCCACGGTGCAGATCGCGCGCGCCGCCTTCGGGTCGGGCGGGCCGCCGAAGTAGCCGCCGCCGACGCCGCCGAGGCCGTAGAACGGGGCGGTCGGGGCGTCCCAGTCGATCAGCCGCACCTCCATCAGGACGTCCTCGAGCGGGCCGGTGAAGCCGCCGTCGGCGCCGCCGGAGCCCGCGCCGATCGGGCCGGAGTTGGCCACGTCGACGTGCAGGTGGTTGTAGTGGCCGGCCGCCCGCCAGATCGTGCGGAAGCCGAGCTCGCGCAGCGGCGCGATGACGGGGTCGACGGCGTCGGTCTCGGGCTTGACGAGGTCGCCGGGCGGGCCGAAGTTGACGTCGATGGCGCCGCGGTTGCCGCACTTGTAGTGGTAGCCCTGCGGGTCGTGCCCGCCGACGGGGCCGAAGGCGGCGTTCTCGGCGACCACGAAGCCGTGCTCCTGCAGGAACCTGCCGAGGGCGACGAGGTCGTCGCAGCTCGGCGCGCCCTTGCCGATCTTCTCCTCGAGCTCCTTCCACTCCTTGCGGGAGATCTTCGGGACGGGGCCGGAGCCGCCGCCCCCGGGGAGCGGCCCGATCGACCCGCCCACGCCCGCCACCGCGGTCAGCTCGATGCGCGCGCGGCCGTGGGCCTCGCCCTTGGCGTCCTCCTCGCCGATCTCCTTCGCCCCGTCGCCGAGCTCCTGGTCCGTGGTGACGCGGGCCTTGACGTCGACGCCCTGGATGTCGCCCGCCTGCGGCGGCAGCAGCGTCGCGCCGTTCTTCTCGGCGTACTCCGTCATGCGCGCGATCACCAGCGGGCGGCTGATCAGCGAGATGTCGGTCGTCCCCGCGGTCGCCCACTGCGCCATCAGCTGCCGCTTGATCTCCTCCGCACCGGCGAGTGCGGCGGCGTCCGCGGCGGTCTGTGCGTCCGCTCGCAGCACCGCGGCCTTGCCGACCTGGAACATCAGGATCCCGACCGCGAGCAGGGCGAGCATCACGACCAG
>DASSBX010000372.1:0-7334 GCA_035698305.1 Miltoncostaeaceae bacterium
CCCACCATCAGCTCGAAGTCGTCGCCGCGCAGGCTCACCACCAGCGCCCCGTCGACCGCCGGCGCCCACAGCACCGGGCCCTTGGAGATGAGGCGCAGCTGCTCGAGCACGGGGTAGCCGCCGTGCTGCGTCGATTCCACGACCCCCTGCCAGCAGCGCGGCCCCAGCAGGATGGCGTAGGGCCCGTCGACGCCGGCGCGGCGGAGGGTGTCGACCGCCCGGGCCACGTACGTCGGGTACTCCTCGTAGTCGGTGGTGATCTCCACCGGGTCGTGCGTCGAGGTCTGGACGATGCCGCGGACGCCCGACGGCGGGTCGCCGGCGAACACCAGGCGGTCCTCGGCCAGGGCGGCGCGGCGGGCGGCGTCGACCACCGGGTCCCAGTCCGCGTCGGGGGCGCCGCGGTCGACCGCGTCGATCTCCTCGCGGTCGAGCACGAACGGCGTGCGCAGCTCGACGAACGGCTGCACCAGGCGCACCTGCCGCTCCACGCCCTCGGCCGGGCCCGCCTCGGTGGGCGCGGCCCGGCCGAGCCCGAGCGCCGAGTGGTCCCACCCCAGCGGGCCGCGGAAGTCCACGACCTTGCGGGCGGTCAGGAAGTTGCGGAGCGCGCGGCGGGCCTCGTCGTCGATCTCCCGCCAGGCCGCCTCGCTGATGGGCGCGAGGTCGCGGTGGAGGTGGTCCACGTCAGCGCTCCCCGCGCAGGCTGCCGATGCCCAGGCCGTCGTCGCCGCCGCCGTCCCCCGCGCCGCCGTCGCCGCCGCCCTCGGCCTCCTCCTCGATCCCCACGATCGAGCCGGAGGTGAACAGGTAGGTGCGCAGGTGCTCGTCGAGCACCGGGTCCTGGCGGCGCATCCACTCGAGGCTCATCGCCGCGTGCTCGGTCTCCTCGTCGCGGTTGTGGGCGAGGACCGCCTTCAGCTCCGGGTCGAGCGTCGCGTCGATGCGCTGCTGATACCAGTCCATGGCCTCGAGCTCCTCCATGAGCGAGACCAGCCCGCGATGCCGGTCGAGCGTGTCCGGAGCGAGGTCCTCCTTCGCCTCGTGCAGCCCCATGCTGGATTCCGCCACCGCTCCTCCGTTCGTCAGTCGTCCTCGCGGCTGTCGGCCAGCCCCTCGGCGAGACGTACCCTGTCGCCGTCGACGACCAACGTGGCCGACAGCACCTCCCAGTGGCGCGCGATCCGCGCCATCACCAGATCGACCCGGCCGTCGCCCTCCGGGCCGCTGACCGGCACGGCCAGGTTGGCCTGTGCGGCGCCGCTGCCCGACGGCACCTCGCCCTCGGGCCGCTGGGCCTCCACCGGCTCGCCGAGCGCCTCCAGCACGGCCGGGTGCCCCTCGGCGAAGCGCCGGGCGGTGGCGCCGGCGTCGCGGGTGCCGCGCCGCCAGCCGCGCCACAGGATGAGCACCGCCGCGGCCAGGAACACGTAGGCCGCGATCCCGGCGATCACGCCGAGGGTCTCCTGCGACGCGTCGAGGCGCCGGAACGTGAACGCCACCACGAGGAACGCCCCGAAGATCCATGCGGCGACGATCATGAGCAGCCGCTGCGTGCCCGGGGCGAGCTTGCTCACGCGTTGACCCACGACTCGGCCAGCCGCTCCAGCGTCCGGCGGTAGCGGGCGACCGACTCCTCGCGGCCGAGGAGCGCGAGGCTCTCGTACGTCCCGGTCGACACGAGGCGGCCG
The DNA here is from genome assembly GCA_035698305.1 of Miltoncostaeaceae bacterium. Taxonomy (GTDB): domain Bacteria; phylum Actinomycetota; class Thermoleophilia; order Miltoncostaeales; family Miltoncostaeaceae; genus Miltoncostaea. The sequence continues at coordinate 1,692 of DASSBX010000372.1, forward strand.
GTGATGGCGATCCGCTGCGGCTCCAGGAAGTCCCGCGCGGCCTCGCCCATGATGTGGAGCTGGTCCTGGAGCGCCGCCTTGATGGCGTCGAGCGTCCAGTCCGGCAGCGCCTCCAGCCGGCCGAGCCCTCCCCCGATCACCTGGATCGAGTGCTTCACGTCGGCGGTGAGCACCTCCCAGGCGTCCGGCTCGATGGTGAGCGGCTCGAAGAGCCAGCCGGCGAGCCCCTCGTAGTCGGCGAGCGTCGACAACTTGCGCTTCACCAGCGGCGCGCTGGCGCGCGCGAGCGCCTCGGCGTCGTCGTCGTGGCGGTCCAGGAACCCGGTCTTGCGGAGGAAGCCGACCAGCTCGTCCTCGAACTCGTCGTTGGGCATCAGCCGCATGTGGCGGCCGTTCAGCACCGTCAGCTTCTTCATGTCGAAGATGGCGGGGCTCTTCGACACGCGGCCGATCGAGAAGCCGGCGACCAGCTCGTCGCGCGTGAAGATGGTGGTCTTGTCGTCGAAGCTCCATCCCAGCAGGGCCAGCGCGTTGAGCGTGGCGCGCGGCAGGTAGCCCGCGTCCTCCAGATCCTCCACCGACGCGGCGCCGTGGCGCTTGGACAGGCGCTTGCGGTCCTCGCCCAGGATCAGCGGGATGTGGGCGTAGTCGGGGGTGGCCGCCCCGAGCGCCCGGATCACCATCATCTGCTTGGGCGTGTTGGAGATGTGGTCCTCGCCGCGGATGACGTGGGTGATCGCCATCTCCATGTCGTCGACCGCGGCCGCCAGGTTGTAGGTGGGCGTGCCGTCGGAGCGGACGACGATGAAGTCCTCGATCGCGCGGTGCTCGAACGTGACGGCGCCGCGGACGTAGTCGTCGATGACCGTCCGGCCCTCGACGTCGACCGCGAAGCGCCACGCCGAGCGGACGCCGGCCGCCTCCAGCTCCGCGCGCTCCTCCGGACTGCGGTCGCGCCTGCCGCGCACCACGGGGGCGCGCTTGTCGGCGCGGGCGGCGGCACGCTGCGCATCGAGCTCGGCGTCGGTCTCGTAGGCGGGGTAGATCGCCCCGGCCGCCTTCAGCCGCTCGATCGCGGCGGCGTACACGTCGCCGCGCTCGCTCTGGCGGTACGGGCCCTCGTCCCAGTCGAGCCCCAGCCACGTCATCGCCCGCAGGATCTCCGCCTCGCTCTCGGGCGTGGAGCGCTCGCGGTCGGTGTCCTCGAGGCGCAGCACGAAGGTGCCGCCGGTGTGCCGGGCGATCAGCCAGTTGAACAGGGCCGTGCGCGCGCCGCCCACGTGGAGCCTGCCGGTCGGGCTCGGGGCGAAGCGCACGCGGGCGGGTCCGGTCACCTCGGGTCTCTCGCGTGCCACTAGTGCTCCGCCTCGGGCGTCCGTATGCGTTTCCCGCGGGAATCGCCCGCGAGGCAAGGACGCAGATCCTCGGCCGGAGTGGTTCTCCGGTCGAGGTCGAGGACGCAGCCTCGCGATGCGATGCAGCCGGGAAACGCCGTGCGATGTCGGAGGTGGAGCACTGGCCACTAGGATAGTGACCGTGAGATTCGGCGCCCACGTCTCCGCCTCCGGAGGCATCTCGAAGGCGATCGGGCGGGGGGCGGACCTCGGCGCCGAGAGCCTGCAGGTGTTCACCCACAACCCGCGTACCTGGCGGCCGATCAGCCACAGCGACGAGGAGATCGCCGCGTTCCGCGCCGGCGCCGAGGAGGCGGGGATCGCCCCGCTGGTCAGCCACGGGCTGTACCTCATCAACCTCGGGGCCCCCGACCGGGAGGTCCCCACCGGGCCGCCCGGCAAGCCGGCGACGGCCACCCGCAACATCTACCGCTCGTCGGTCGAGAGCCTGATCCAGCACCTCGACGTGGGCGAGCGGCTCGGCCTGGCGGGCGTGGTGCTGCACGTCGGGTCGTCCAAGGGGACCACCGAGGGCGAGGCGATCGCGCGGATCGGCGCCGGCATCGCCGAGGCCCTCGCGGCGGCGCCCGGCGCCTGCTGCGTCTTCCTGGAGAACACGGCCGGCGCGGGCGACACCATCGGCCGGACCTTCGCGCAGCTGCGGGCCGTGGCCGACGCGGTGGGCGCGCCGGAGCGGCTGGGCTTCTGCCTGGACACCCAGCACCTCTTCGCGTCGGGCTACCCGATCCACGAGCCGGGCGGGGTCGACGCGGTGCTCGACGACTTCGACCGCGAGATCGGCATCGGCCGTCTGCGCTGCCTCCACCTGAACGACTCGAAGGTGGGCTTCGCGTCGAACCGCGACCGCCACGAGAACATCGGAGACGGGGAGATCGGCGAGGCGGGCTTCCGGAACCTCCTGGGCGCCGCGGCGCTGCAGGGGCTCCCCGCGATCCTGGAGGTCCCGGGGGTCGACGGCGGCGGCACGGACGCCGAGAACATGCGGCGCATCCGCACCCTCCACACGGAGGCGGTCGCGGCAGCCTGACCAGGGCGCCCCGCCGGTCAGATTCTGCAGGTTCGCACCGATGCACGAGGCATGCGGCTGCTCCGCGCCCTCACCGCTGGCCTGGTCGTCCTGGCCACGCTCGCCGTGCTCACGGTCGGCCTCGTCGATCCCGCGCTCAGCCAACGGCTCGGCATGGGCGACTGGGGCCAGGCCGGGGCCGAGGCCGTCGCCGCCGCGGCCTGCTCCATCGCCGCCGCCCGCACCCGCAGCCGCGCGCGGCTCGTGTGGGGGCTCTTCGCGGCCGGCCTGAGCATCTGGGCGGTGACCGACGGCCTCTACGCCTTCGCGGGGCTGCGGGGGTGGGACGTCGGCGAGGTGAGCCTCTTCGACGTCGGCTGGCTCGCGTTCTACGCCCCGATGCTCGGCGGCGCCTTCCTCCTGTACCTGCGGCTCCGGCCGGAGCGCGGGTGGCAGGGCGTGCTCGACGGCCTGCTGCTGAGCACGGCCGTCGCGGCGGCCGGCTGGAAGTTCGTGGTCGAGCCCACCGCCGCCCAGGCGCCCGGCGGGGTCGCCGGGGCCCTCGTCGCGATCCTCTACCCGCTGCTGGACCTGTCGTGCCTGCTCGCGCTCGCGTGGGTGGTGCTGCGCCAGCGCACCCGCGCGCCGGTGTGGCTGCGCTGGGTGGCCGCGGCCTTCGCGTGCCAGGCCGTCGCCGGCCTGGCGTACGTCGGCGCGACCGTCCACGACCGTGACCTGGAGGCGGTGTCGGCCGCGATGTTCATGGTCTCCGCCGGCGCCTGGACGATGGCGGCCCTCACGCGCGCCGCGGTCGCCGAGAGCCGCCCCTGGCACGCCAGCCGCCACGACGCGCCGCCGCCGTGGAGCGAGAGCGTGCCCTTCATGGTGGGCGCCGCCATCGTCGGCCTCAGCGCCATCGCCACCACGTCCCCGGAGCTGCAGGCGGCGGCCGTCGTGGCCGGCCTGATCATGGCGATCCGCGCCATCGACGCCCTCGCCGTGCGCCGCAGCCTGCTCGCCGACCGTGACCGCCTGCTGGTGACCGACCCGCTCACGGGCACGTACAACCGGCGCTTCCTGAACAAGGAGGCCGACCGCGTCTTCGCCCGCGCGCGACGCGGCGAGGAGGCCGTGTCGGCGATCGCCCTCGACCTGGACGGCTTCAAGGCCGTCAACGACCGCTTCGGCCACGGGGCGGGGGACGACCTGCTGCGCGAGGTCGCCGACGCGATCGGCCGCGACCTGCGGCTCGGCGACCTGCTGTGCCGGCTCGGCGGCGACGAGTTCCTGGTGCTGTGCCCGGCGACGGAGGACGGCGGCGCCCGGGAGCTGGCGGAGCGCATCCGCGAGCGGGTCCGCGCGGCCGCCCACGCGTTGGTGCCGGAGCAGCCGGTGACCGTGTCCGCCGGGATCGCGACCTACCCCGGCGACGCCGCCGATCCCGCCGAGCTGATGCGCCTCGCCGACATCGCCCTGTACGCCGGAAAGCGCGCCGGCCGCGACCGCGTGGTGGCCCTGACGGACATCGCCGGCGACGAGGGCGTTGGTACAGTGGCCGAGCGCCACCGGGCGCCGACGCGGGCGTAGCTCAACGGTAGAGCGCTGGCCTTCCAAGCCATCGACGGGGGTTCGACTCCCCTCGCCCGCTCCTCCGCTCCCGCCCGCCGGCGCCGGTCACCGGAGCCGCCGGATCCCCCGCCGCCGTCCGGTCCGGTCCGCGGGCACGCCCAGCTCGTGGGCGAGCTCCGTCTCCATCGCCTCGAGGATCAGGCCGATCCGCTCCTCGCTGCGGTCGACGCCGTGCGCGCCGAGGGCCTCCTCACTGAGCACGGCGGTCGCGGCGGTCTTCAGCACCTCTCCCGTCTCGCCGCCCCGCTCGTCGGCGAGGGCGTCCAGCGCGCGCCAGACCATCCTGTCGCGCGTCTCGTAGGACACCAGGTGGAGCGCCCGGTACATCCACCGCTTGGTCGCGGCCGACTCGGTCGCCGCCATCATCGCCTCGGTCATCCGGTGGACCACCTCGGCGCCGGGTGAGACGTGGGCGGGGTCGCCGCCGAGCCGCCGGACGGCCTCCTCGAGGACCAGGGCGCCGCGGCGGCTCTGCTCGGCGTACTCGAGCGCCTTCGCCTGCAGGTCGGCGGGGGCGTCGCGCACGAACTCGTCGTACAGGCGCTCCCGGTCCCGCTCGACCGCGAGCATCTCGCTGAGCTCGTCCAACAGGGCCTCGTCGTCTGCGGTCATGGACACAAGCTACCCGGAACCGCGGCCCACTCCGCCTCACCTCGTGACGGCCGCCCGTCCCTTCGGCGGCCGCGGCGGGATCAGGCCGAGCGCCAGATGACCAGCCCGACGCCGGCGAGCAGGAGCGCGACGCCGACGACCAGCGTGAACAGCACGATGAGCGACGACATGTAGGCCACGTCGAGGCCGGTCGCGAGCGCCGTCTCGGTGACCCAGATGTGGCGGGCGGCGTTCGGCGCCGGCTTCCCCGTCTCGGGGTCGATCCGCGCGAACTCCGTGTTGTTGGTCGCGCCGTCGGGCGTGAGCTGGTCGTCCGGGGTGCCCGGCTTCGCCAGGTACTGCCCCATCTCGGCGTAGACGTAGCCGCCGGACGACTCGAGGGCGTGGATGTGCATGTACTCCGAGAAGCACCGCGCCCGCGAGCCGCTGTCGATCGGCTTGCCCGCCACGTCGCAGTCGGGCGCCTCGACGTCCAGCTTTGCCGCGTCGATGCCCGGCTGGATGCCGGCCGGGCTCATGTCCGGCGTACCGACGATCTTCTGCTGCCCCAGCTCGTCGTCCACGATCCCGCGCCCGATCAGCGCCATCACGATCACGGCGATGCCGAAGGCCACGAGCAGCCCGCCTGACGCCACGCCGCCCCACCGCAGAACGCCCTCCCGCGTCACCGGTGTCCCCCTCCGTCGCCGACGTCACCGCGCAGGCGCAACTCTCCGAGCGCGGGGGCCGGGGGCGACAGCCCGCCCGCCGTGTCCACCCGGGTGAAGATCGGCCGGACCGGAAATAGATAGGAGAGCTATATTTCTCTGCGATGGATTCCCCGGTCTCCGAAGCCCCCTCCGCAGAGCGCCTCGCCGCGGTCGCCGAAGGGAGGGGCGGCCGTCACGGGGTGAGGCGGAGTGGGCCCCGGTTCCGGGTAGCTTGTGTCCATGACCGCAGACGACGAGGCCCTGTTGGACGAGCTCAGCGAGATGCTCGCGG
>DASSBX010000373.1:0-2681 GCA_035698305.1 Miltoncostaeaceae bacterium
CCGAGCGCGGCGTCGTGGAGCTGGGGCTCTCGCACGCCTCGATCGTCGAGGACGGGCGGGAGGCCCTGCTGGGCGTGCTGCGGATCGAGCTGCCGGAGGCGCGGCTGCTGACCGACGCCGAGCTGCTGGTGGCCCGGAGCCTCGCCGCCCTGGCCAGCATGGCGCTGGCGAACGCGCGCCTGCACGAGCAGACCCTCCGCAGCCTCGCCGACGCGGAGCGCCGCGCCGCCACCGACCCGCTCACCGGCCTCGCGAACCACCGGGCGTTCCAGGAGCGGCTCGCCGCCGAGGTCCAGCGGGCCGCCCGCCACGGCCGGCCGCTGGCGCTGGCGGTCATGGACCTGGATCACTTCAAGCGGGTCAACGACTCCCACGGCCACCAGGTCGGCGACCGCGTGCTGGTGGAGACCGGGCGCATCCTGCAGGCGCAGGCGCGCAGCGACGACCTGGTGGCCCGGATGGGGGGCGAGGAGTTCGCATGGCTCATGCCCGAGACCGACGCCGCCTCGGCGTGGGAGGCGGCCGACCGCGCCCGCGCCGCGATCGCCGCGCGCCCGTTCGAGGACGTCGGCCCGGTCACGATCTCCGCGGGCGTCTGCGATCTCGCGGCCGCGGAGGAGGGGGAGCGGCTGTTCGCGCTCGCCGACGGCGCCCTGTACTACGCGAAGCACCGCGGCCGCGACGTGGTGGTGCGGTACTCGTCGGACGAGGTCGACGTGCTGTCCGCCGAGGAGCACGCCACCCGCCTGGAGCGGCGCCAGTCGATGCAGAGCATCCGCGTGCTGGCCCGGGTCGTCGATGCGAAGGACCGGCTCACGAGCCGTCACTCCGAGCGCGTCGCAGGGCACGCGCTGGCGCTGGCCACGGCGCTTGGGTGGCACGCGGCGCGCATCGCCCGGCTGCACGAGGCGGCGATGGTCCACGACGTCGGCAAGATCGGCGTGCCCGACTTCGTGCTGCTGAAGCCCGGCCCCCTGACCGCCGACGAGCGCCTGCTGATGGAGGCCCACGCCGCCCTCGGGGCCGACATCGTGGCCGAGGTGCTCGACCCCGAGCAGGTGGCGTGGGTCCGCAGCCACCACGAGCGCTGGAGCGGCGGGGGCTACCCCGACGACCTGACGGGCGCCGCCATCCCCGACGGCGCGCGCGTGATCGCCGTGGCCGACGCCTGGGACGTCATGACCACCGAGCGGCCCTACCGCCGCAGCCCCGTCGGCCCCGACGAGGCCCTGGCGGAGTGCCGGCGCCACGCCGGCGACCAGTTCGACCCCGCCGTGGTCGCCGCCCTCGCCCGCCTTCACGCCGCCGGGGCCCTGGATCCGGCGGCGGGGCCGGTGCCCGCCGGCTGACCCGTCAGGCGGGCGGTGCCTCGCCGAGCGCGGCGGGGTCGGGCTCCCGCTCGAACTGGGTGTCCAGCAGGATCGAGGTGCGGGTGCGCTCGACCCCCGGCAGCTCACGCAGGCGCACCAGCAGGTGCTCCATCGCCGGCGGGTCGCCGGCCCGCACCTTCAGGATCAGGTCGCTGGTGCCGGCGCTCGACCAGCAGGCCTCCACCTCGGGCATCGCCCGCACCGCGCGCACGATCTCCCCGAGGCTGCCGGCCGACTCGACGGCGACGAGGCCCGAGAGGCCCAGGCCGATCGCCGCCGGGCTCACCCGGGCGCCGTAGCCGGTGATCACGCCGCGCCGCTCGAGCTGCCGCACCCGGTGGTGCACCGCCGGCGTCGAGAGGTTCACCGCCCGCCCGACCGCCGCGAACGACATCCGTCCATCGTGTACGAGGAGCTGAAGGATCTTCCGGTCGATCTCGTCCATCGCCGCCGATCTCGAAACGATGTGGGATAGGACGAGAAATCTTTAGCGCCTAACCTCGATGGTGGCAATCGATACGAACCACCGAGGAGCTCAGGATGGCCACCCTCGCGATCGACCGGCAGCCCCGCGCGGCGGAGGGCCCGCCGCTGCGGCGCGGCGACGGGCGGGCCGTCCTGGACGGCAACGAGCTGATCGTGAAGGGGGCCCTCGAGGCCGGCGTCTCGCTGGTCACCGGCTACCCCGGCTCCCCGGTGGCCGAGGTCTTCACGATCTGCGAGGAGCACGCCGGCTACCTCGCCGAGCTCGGGGTGGAGGCGACGCTCGCCAACAACGAGGCCCAGAGCGCGGCGATGGTCAACGGGGCGCGGCAGGTCCCCGGCGCCCGGGCGATGGCCGTGTTCAAGAGCGTCGGCGCCTACGTCGCCCTCGACGGCCTGGCGATCGCCAACGCCGCCCGGCCCGGCGAGGGGGCGGCCGGCGTGGTGATCGTCGGCGACGACCCGGCCCTGTCCTCCACCCAGGTCGGGGCCGACAGCCGCCTGACGTTGTCGGGGGCGCGGATCCCGGTGCTGGAGCCGTCGACCGCCCAGGAGGTGAAGGACTTCACGCGGCTCGCCTTCGACCTGTCCGCGCAGAGCGGGCTCATCGTGGGCGTCGTCGTGACGACCGTGCAGGCCGACGGCGCCGGCGTGGTGGAGCTCGCCCCCAACCGCGCGCCGGCCGTCGGCCCGCGCGAGCGGGTCGCCCTCGACACGAGGGCGATCCGCATGGATCACGCCGTCTCCCTGCCCCCGTTCGCGACGTCGCTCGAGGCCGACATCCTCGAGCGGCGGCTGCCGCTGATCACTGCGGCGGCCGCGGCGGGC
>DASSBX010000374.1:0-3730 GCA_035698305.1 Miltoncostaeaceae bacterium
GCCTCGACATCTCCGAGCACGGGATGTTCGGGTACCCGGAGCGGTTCATCGACGTCCCCGGGGCCGAGCCCGACTCGGACGGGCCCCTGCCCGCGCCGGTGCAGGCGGGCACGTCCACGGTCACCACGCCCGCGCCCGCCGGCGTCGGGAAGGAGGCGAGCACGTGAAGAAGATCGAGGCGTTCATCCGCCACGAGGCCCTGGAGGCCATCCACGACCGGCTGGCGCAGATGGGGCTCCCCTCCATGAGCGTCACGGAGGTCAAGGGCTCCGGCCGCCAGAAGGGCTTCACCGAGAGCTACCGCGGCGCCAAGACGACGATCTTCCTCCGGCCGAAGCTGAAGCTGGAGGTGGTGCTCGACGACGCCGACCTGGACCGCGCGGTCGACTGCATCCTGGAGCTGGCCCACACGGGCGAGCCGGGCGACGGGAAGATCTTCGTCTTCGACGTCGAGGAGTCGATCCGGGTCCGCACCGGGGAGCGCGGCGCGGTCGTGCTCGCCCCCCACCCGGAGGAGACCCCCGCGTAGGCGGTTCCCTCCGCAGCACGACGGCGGCACACACGAGGCGCCGGCGGTCCCAGGGACCGCCGGCGCTGCCGCGTGTCAGGAGCCCCCGGCCGGGACGATGAACACGTCCGGCCCCCGGAGGGCCGAGACGAGGTAGGGCAGGGCGGCGTTGACCCGCAGGAACCCGGCCAGGCCGACCAGGCGGTCGGGGAGCGCGGCGGTCGCGTCGCCGGGCAGCAGGAACCGCAGCTCCGCCACCGGGTCCGGCCAGGCGGCGTCCCCGAACCGGCCGGTTCGCCGGCCACCGGCGCCGAGGTCGATGCCCTCGGCCTGGACGCCCACCGTGAAGCGGGCACCGGTCGCGAAGAGCGCCGAGCCCGCCTCCAGGCTCATCTCGACGACCAGGGGCGTGCCCGCGACGACGAGCCCGGCGGAGCTGCCGCTCCCGGGCTCGATGCAGCGAAGGCCCGTCAGACGGGCGTCATTGGGAGGGAGCATGTCGTCGGACAGCCCGATCCCGGACCAATGCGCGCTCGGCGAGCGGATCGGCCCGGGGCCGGAGGGGTCGCTACGGCGTGAGGACGATCGTCTGGCCGAGCGCGTGCGAGGCGTCGAACGGGACGGCGGCGTTGCTGATGACGCGCGCCTGGGGCTCGACGATGTCGCCGGCGCGACCGGCGGTGGCGGCACCGGGCACCGTGAACGTGAAGGTGTTGAGCCCGGGGTTCGGCCAGGTGGCGTCTCCGTAGTTGCCCACGACGTCCTGCTGGTCGAGCAGGGCCGGGTCGGTGCGGTCGGTCATGCTCATCCGGACGCGGTACTGGCCGCCCGTGCCGTGGAGGGCGACGCCCGCCTCGGCCTCGATCGTCACCTCGATGTTCTGCCCGGCGCGGAAGTCCTGGTCCGGGGTCTCGACCGTGAGGACGTTGACGTCGTTCGCTGCGATGGCCATCTGGATGCTCCTTGGGGAGGTGTGTGTGGCGGTGCGATGACGGAACCCGTGTCGTGCCGGAAACGTTTCGCGCCGATGTCCCCGGGTGGCGCCGCGGGCAGGAGCCCCGCGTCGGCGAGCGCCTCCTGGAGGGAGGCCCGGGCCCGGTGGCGGCGGACGCGCAGGGCGACGGGCGTGACGCCGAGCGCGGCGGCCGCCTCGGCCGGCCGCTGGCCCAGGGCGTCGCGCACGGCGACCTCGCGCTGGCCGGGCGTGAGGGCCCGCAGGGCCCCGGCCACCGCGTCTCCGAGCTCCCGGCCGCAGGCCTGCTCGTGCGGGTCGTCCGCGAGGGGCGCGGAGAGCTGCTCCAGGGGCTGCGCCGCCCCCGGTCGGCGTCCGCTCGCGAGCCGGCGGGCCTCGTTGCGGGCGATGACGGACAGCCAGGCCGAGACGTCGCCCGGCGTGATCCGGCGGATCGCGGCGAGGACGCGCAGCCACACCTCCTGGACGGCGTCGTCCGCGTCGTGGCTGTTGCCCAGGATGCGGGCGCAGAGGTGCCGCAGGCGGGCGTCGTGGCGCGCCACGAGGGTCGTCAGCGCGGCATGGTCGCCGTCGCGGGCGGCGAGGGCCAGCCGCACGTCGATGTCGGGCGCGAGGAGCGCGGATGACATCGCCGGCTCACGCGATGACGGCGTCCGCCGCGTCCCTGGGAGGGGTCGCGAGCGGTGCGGGGCGGGCGAACCGCAGGCGCACCCGGGTGCCGCGTCCGGCGCGGCCGACCTCGAGCTCGTCGGCGAGCGCGCTCATGATGATCAGGCCGCGGCCGTGGTCGCTCGACGGCGGGGGCGCCGCCGGCACGCCGACCGGCGCGCGCACCCCCGGCCGCCCCCGGTCGGTCACCACGACCTCGGCCACGGCGCCGCCGGCGGCGACGGTGGTCGCGATCTCGACCGTCGCGCCGGGCGGCGATCCGTGCTCGATCGCGTTGGCCAGGGCCTCGTCGGCCGCGAGGACGGCGAGCTCGACCCCCTCGGTCGCCCAGCCGGCCTCCCGGAGCGTCTCGCGCACGGCCTCGCGACCCGTGGCGATGGCCCCGGCCTCGGCGGCGAGGTGCAGGTGCGCGCCGCCGGTGCGCCGTGGGGTTCCCCTGATGTGCATGACGTGCCTCCTGAGTCCGGTGTGCCGTCATGGCTAACCGGCCCCTCTCACCGCGCGGTCACGGGCCACTGACGAGGCCCGGCCGCCGGCGCGACGTCACCCCGAGAGCGGGGACCGAATCGCGGGCCGGTCGGCGAGGTACGCCGAGAAGCAGAGCGTCCCGGGGTATGGATCGCGGGGCGCGACGGTGAGCAGGTGGCCTGAGAGGACCGCCTTGGCGATGGGGTTCGCACGGTCCGGGATCGGCATCCGCTCGATGCCGGCCATCTCGCGAAGGCGGTGACCGACGATGCGATCACGACGGGCTCCGACGGCTGCGAGCGGCCGCCGCCACCGCGCGCGGCGCGCGCCTGTTTCCGGGGACCTCGATCTGCGGGTCATCGGACAGCAGCGTCCGCGGCCTGCGCTCAGGCGGGCCGGGTCCCACCGTCCAAGTCACGGCTCAGCGCGGCGCAGCCAGGGCCAGAACCGACGGGGCCTCGTCGAGCGTCGCGAGGGCCCCGACGGCGGACACGAACGCGTCCTGGGCGGCGTCCTCGCGACCGCCGTGCTGCGGGCGATCGCGAACGCCGTCCGGACTGCCGCGGGCCAGTGGCGGTCCCGGTCGCGCCCTCCACGCGGCCACAGGGTGTAGCTGAAGCTCACGACGAAGTCGATCGCGAGCACAAGGGTCCACACGCCGAGCAGCTGGAGCATCGCCTCGGTGCGGTCGAGGTCGCCGACCAGCGCCACGGCCAGGCCGATGAGCGCCGCCCCGACCGTCCAGGCCAGGAGGTGGCGGTACCAGGCCTCGCGCTCGCGGCGGGCGTGGGTGGGCCCCGTCCTCGGGGACCGCTCCGGCGCCGGGCCCCCGGCGAAGCGGTGGGCGAAGCGGACGTCGGCCCACCGGATCATCCGCCGGCCGAACGCGACGGACACGCCGATGTAGACGGCCGCGAGGCCGTGGGCGGCCCCGGCGGTGGCGCCGCCGCGGAGGTCGATGACCGTCGCGGCCAGCAGCACCAGGTCGACGAGCGGCACCGCGACGAGCAGCGCGGCGCCGGCGCGCGGCAGGCGCAGGACGTAGCGGGCGGTGAGGCCGGCGACCAGGAGCGCCCAGAAGGCGATCTCGACCGCGACGATGACGGCGAGGA